>JAAXVP010000238.1 GCA_013335435.1 Thiobacillus sp.
AGCAACCTCCACGAACTGATCGCCTCGATCCGTAACGAGGTCAAGGCCCTCCTCACCAACGCCCGCCAGCTCAGCAGCACCGCCAGCGAAACCTACCAACTGGCAGAAGACCAGGCCGAATCAGCTGCGGCGATGGCGGCGGCCGTCGAGGAGTTGTCCGTCTCCATCGACCATATCGGCGACCATGCCCGCGAATCCCACCAGTTGTCGGAAAGTTCCGGCCAGCAGGCCACCAGCGGCGCCCGGGTGATCGGCGATGCGGCAGCCGAAATGCGCTCCATCGCCCAGTCGGTCAACATCTCGGCGAACTCGGTCCGCGAACTGGAGAACCTGTCCGGCGGCATCTCGATGATCGTCGGCGTCATCAAGGAAATCGCCGACCAGACCAACCTGCTGGCCCTCAATGCCGCCATCGAAGCCGCCCGGGCCGGCGAGTCGGGGCGCGGCTTTGCCGTGGTGGCCGATGAGGTGCGCAAACTGGCCGAGCGCACAACCAAATCCACCGCCGAAATCACCACCATGATCGAACGCATCCAGGCGGCCACCCGCAGTGCCGCCGACGACATGGAAAGCGGCGTGAACCGGGTCGCCCGCGGCGTCACCCTCGCCGACGAAGCAGGCCAGACCGTCGGCAACATCCAGCACAGCACCCGTCAGGTACTCGCCTCGGTGGAAGGCATCAACCTCGGCCTCAACGAACAATCGACGGCCGCCCGGGATATTGCCCAGCGGGTCGAACGGATCGCCGGCGCCTCCGAATCCAACGCCGCCAGCGCCGCCACCCTCACCCGTGCGGCGGACGACCTGTCCACCCTCGCCCACACCCTGGAAGACCTGTCGGGGCGCTTCCGGATCGCCTGAGCCAAGATGCGGGAGGCGGCACAGCCTGACACACCGCATTCACAAAAGTGCTCCATCGTGCACTTGGCATGGAGCAACCGTCCCGTTTCGAGACACCCCCAGGCAGCCGATGCGGCGCTGCACAAAAATGGCACACCCTCACCAAGGGACTGATAAAAAAGACATTTGATCCCATAACGAGAGCTGATCCGGAGCTGGCATGACCCCTGCTGAATGGATGACAACGCTGCACAACGCGTTTTCAATCAAATCCAGGAGGAGACATTCATGCTTTACGCACTGCCCGGTACTGCCGAAGCCAAAGTCCAATACAAGTCCAAGTACGACAACTTCATCGGTGGCAAGTGGGTTGCCCCGGTCAAGGGTGAATACTTCGACGTCATCACCCCGATCACCGGCAAGGTCTACACCCAGGCCGCCCGCTCCACCGCCGAAGACGTGGAACTGGCCCTCGATGCCGCCCACGCTGTCGCCGACTCCTGGGGCCGTACCTCCCCCACCGAGCGCGCCAACCTGCTGCTGAAGATCGCCGACCGCCTGGAAGCCAACATCGAACTGCTGGCCTACGCCGAGACCGTCGATAACGGCAAGGCCATCCGCGAAACCCTGAACGCCGACATCCCGCTGGCTGTCGATCACTTCCGCTACTTCGCCGGCTGTCTGCGCGCCCAGGAAGGCAGCATCAGCGAGATCGACGAAAACACCATCGCTTATCACTTCCACGAGCCCCTCGGCGTCGTTGGCCAGATCATTCCCTGGAACTTCCCGATCCTGATGGCGGCCTGGAAGCTGGCTCCCGCCATCGGCGCCGGCAACTGCGTGGTTCTGAAGCCCGCCGAATCCACCCCGATCTCCATCCTGGTGCTGGCCGAACTGGTCGCCGACCTGATTCCCCCCGGCGTGCTGAACATCATCAACGGTTTTGGCCGCGAAGCCGGCATGCCGCTGGCCACCAGCAAGCGTATCGCCAAGATCGCCTTCACCGGCTCCACCGCTACCGGCCGCGTCATCGCCCAGGCCGCTGCCACCAACCTGATTCCGGCCACCCTGGAACTCGGCGGCAAGTCCCCCAACATCTTCTTTGAAGATGTGATGGCCGCCGACGACGCCTTCCTCGACAAGGCTGTCGAAGGCATGGTGCTGTTCGCCTTCAACCAGGGCGAAGTGTGTACCTGCCCGTCCCGCGCCCTGATCCACGAATCGATCTACGATCGTTTCATGGAAAAGGTGCTGGCCCGCGTCAAGGCCATCAAGCAGCTCAGCCCGCTCGACACCGACAGCATGATGGGTGCCCAGGCTTCCGCCGATCAGCTCAACAAGATCATGTCCTACATGGAAGTCGGCCAGCAGGATGGCGCCGAATGCCTGGTCGGCGGCGAGCGCGCCCATCTGGGCGGCGACCTTGAAGGCGGCTACTACATCCAGCCGACCCTCTTCAAGGGCCACAACAAGATGCGCATCTTCCAGGAAGAGATCTTCGGACCGGTGCTGGCCGTGACCACCTTCAAGGACGAAGCCGAAGCCCTGGCCATCGCCAACGACACCCCGTACGGCCTCGGCGCCGGCGTATGGAGCCGTGACGGCAGCCGCGCCTTCCGCATGGGCCGTGGCATCAAGGCCGGCCGCGTCTGGACCAACTGCTACCACGCCTACCCGGCGGGTGCGACCTTCGGCGGCTACAAGGAGTCCGGCATCGGCCGCGAAACCCACAAGATGATGCTCGACCACTACCAACAGACCAAGAACCTGCTGGTCAGCTACAGCCCGAACGCCCTGGGATTCTTCTGATCCCCGAGTCAAACGAGTAAGGCAAGGTGTTACGGGGCGAGGTTTCTCGCCCCGTTTTTTTCTTCAAGGACCCCATCATGACCGCTCGCATCGTGGCCACCGAGGCGGCCTGCCGCTTCATTGACGAACTCGCTGCCGAGTTCGGCCCGCTGATGTTCCTGCTTTCCGGCGGCTGCTGCGACGGCAGCGTGCCCAACTGCTACAAGGTCGGTGAAGTGCAGCCCGGCCCGACGATGGTGCTGCTCGGCGACGTAGCCGGCGCGCCCTTCTACCTGGGCCACCAGGAGTTTTCCTACTACGGCAGCAGCCAGCTGACCCTCGACGTGGAACCCGGCAAGGGTGGCGATTTCTCCCTCGACTGCGGCAAGGGCAAGGCCTTTGTGACCCGTTCCCGCCTGTTCAACGAAAACGAACTGTCGACTCTGCTTCCCATCCCGGGACACTGAGCCTGACAAGGTGCGTGTTTTTTCACCCGACGACGACAAACGAAAGGAAGGACCATGAGCACACACCCGGCCGGCATCGTCGACTCGTTGCGGGTCCGCCTGAGCCCCGAAGCCGAGATGTTCCTCGGCTCCCTGCATGACAGCTCCGGCAAGCTCCACCTGCTGTTCGACGGCAACGCCCCTGAAACCCAGCGCCTGCGCTGGACCCGTGCCGACCTGCACGGCAACCCGGACGGCTACGTACCGTGGGCACGCATCTCCTGCGGCACCCTGCTGGTGACGGCCCACGACGTGCTGCGGGTCCAGTCCAACCGCCTGCTCGTAGACCTGGCCGAGTTCAGCCCTGGCTCCGCCTCGGCCCACTGCCCGACCCTGCGCCTCAGCGCCCGGCTGATCCCCCTCGGGCCGGACGACCTAGCCCTGCGCCAGGCGTTTGAGCGAGGACCCTCTCCTCTGGCGCAGGACGGCGACACGCGCCAAACCCATTACGGGCAATAACCAACAGGTTTCTTTGACCTTCTCCTAAAGGCTGCGCCCCCGATTGACGTGAACTTCTCAGGAAGCACGTGGCGCCATACCGCGGTCACATGATCGCAGCACTCACGAATCGCGCTCCTGCGGAGAGAACCCATCCATGGCCACCCTGTTATGGCTTCAAACCGGCGCCTGCAGCGGCGACACCATGTCGCTGCTCAACGCGGACAGCCCCTCCATCGAAAGCCTGATGCGCAAGGGCAGCATTGAGCTGCTGTGGCACCCATCCCTCTCCGACACGCCACCTGGCGGGCTGGGCAAGCTGATCGCAGCCATCGAGGCCGGCACCCAGGCACTCGACATCCTGTGCGTTGAAGGCAGCCTCATCACCGGCCCCTTTGGCACCGGCATGTTCGACAGCTACCGCGGCCGCCCCAAGATCCAGATCGCCGAAGCCCTCGCCCGGCGCGCGCGTTACGTGGTCGCCGTGGGCACCTGCTCGGCCTTCGGCGGCATTCCCGCCGCGCCGCCCAATCCCACCGACTGCACCGGCCTGCAGTTCGACCACGAACAACCGGGCGGGCTGCTGCCACCGGAATGGCGCTCCGGTGCCGGCCTGCCGGTCATCAACCTGGCCGGCTGCCCGACCCATCCGACCACCATCACCCGCAGCCTGGCCATGCTCGCCCAGGATTTGCCGCTGGAACTCGACTTCCTCAACCGGCCGCGCCTTTTCTTCAGCACCACGGTGCACCAAGGCTGCACGCGCAACGAATACCACGAGTACGACGTCGAAGAGACCGTGCCCGGCGGCCGCGGCTGCATGTACTTCAACCTCGGCTGTCAGGGCCCCAGCACCCTGGCCAACTGCAACAGCGAACTGTGGAACGGGCGCAGCAGCAAGCCCCGCGCCGGTGTTCCGTGCTTCGGGTGCACCTCACCCGGCTTTCCACGGGATGGCGACCTGTTCCGTACCGAGAAAATCGGTGCGGTGCCGGTGACCCTGCCACTGGGCGTCTCCCGCGCCCACTACATGGCCTACAAGAACCTCGCCCACGCGGCCGCTCCACTGCGCGTAAAGAATCGCGAGATGGAGCCCTGAAGGCACGCCCCATGAGCCGCACCACCCTCAACATCGACCTCAACCGCGTGGAAGGTGACCTGGAGTTCCAGGTGGATCTGGACGGCAACCGGGTGGTGGACGCCCGCTGCGTCGGCACGCTGTTCCGCGGCTTCGAGCAACTGCTGATCGGCCGCGCGCCCAAGGACGGGCTGGTGATCACGCCCCGCGTGTGCGGCATCTGCGGCACCGCCCACCTGTACACTGCCGCGCTGGCGCTGGAGCGCATGGCCCAGCTGCCGGTGTCGCCCCACGCCACCCTCGTGCGCAACCTGTGCCTGATGGCCGAAAACGTGCAGAGCGACCTGCGCCAGAGCTTCCTGTTCTTCACCCCGGACTTCGTCCATCCGCGCTACGCGGCGCAGCCCCTGTTCGCTGACATCGAGGCGGCCTTCGCCCCCATGAAGGGGCGCATCGTGCGCTCGACCCTCGCCGCCAGCCGCAAGGTGGTCGAACTGGTCGCCATCTACGGCGGCCAGTGGCCGCACTCCTCCTACATGCTGCCCGGCGGCATCACCCGCGGCGCCACCGCCCGCGACCTGATGGACTGCCAGGACATCGTGGACCGGACCATAGAGTGGTACGAACTCGACGTTATCGGCGACAGCCTCGACAACTGGCTGGCCCTCGACAGCGCCGACGCCTTCTTCAGCTGGCTCGACGCCGCCCCCCACGCCGCCAGCGCCCTCGGCCTCCTGACCCGCTTCGCCCGTGCCATCGGCCTGCACCACATCGGCGCCGGCGCCCGTTACTTTCTCAGTGCCGGCTCGTGGCACGACCCGCTGCGCTGGCAGCCACCCTACGGCGAGCCGGCCGGCCTGCTCCCCGCGGGCCTCTACCACGCCG
>JAAXVP010000496.1 GCA_013335435.1 Thiobacillus sp.
CCAGCCAGAACGCCGCGCCCGGGGCCCAGGGGTGGAAGGTGAACAGCCCGAGCTCGCGGCCCAGCCGCCGGTGGTCACGCTTCTTGGCCTCTTCGATGCGCTGCAGGTGCGCCTTCAGGTCGGTCTGGCTGGTGCCGGATTCGGCGCGAGCGTGGCCGCGGCGGAGACAGCACGGCCGGCAACCAGGATGTCGAGGCACGCCTGGCCGATCTCCACGAGCGCCTCGACCACCTCGTCCAGGAACTGCTCGGCGGTCTCGATGATCGCCGCGTTGAAGACGTCGGTCAGGGTCTGGCCGATGTCGTCGGCCGCCTGCAGCAGGTTCTGCAGCGCCTGATCCGGATGCGCGATGGTCTCGGCGATCAGTTCGTGTTCCGGATACTGGTAGGACAGTTTTACGTACTCCTCGCACGCCTGGTCCATGTAGAGCAATTTCTCGTAGCACAGCGCCTTCTTGTACTGGGCGCGCGGCGCAAACTCGCTCTCCGGATATTGGACCACGATCTGGCTGAACTTGCCGATGGCCTCGCGGTAGAATTGGTCGCGGGCTTCCTGGTCCTTCTCGTCGCCGGCCAATTCCATCGCCAGATTGGCGAGCAGGTACTCCGCGTGGTCGTGGAAGTCGAAGTCCGGGAAGTCCCGTATGGCTTCCTTCAGAACGCGCCGGCCATTGGCGATCTCATCCTTGGCCAGGTCCTGGCGGTTGAGTTGGCGGTGGTTCTTGGCCTGCTCGAAGTGCGCCTCGGCCACCGCGAACTGCGTCTTGATGGCGATCTGCGGATCGCGGAAACGCTTGGTGAACGGCTGGACGCGGCCGTCCGCGCCACGGTGGATGGCAAACGCCTGGGTAATCGTTTCAGCCGGGGAGCTGGCATAAGCCACGGTGACGGTGTCGCCGTAGCGGCAGGGGAAGTAATCGGCGTCGCCGGGGCCGACGGCCTTGTCGACCAGCGGCGTGCTGACGCCTTTGAAGATGCCGGTGTGTTCCTGCGTCTCCACCAACTGGTTGGTTACCGTGTGGCCGGAACTGGTGCGCAACAGGACCGGTACGGCGTCCTTGGTGGCGGTGGTGTCGCGGGTCTTGTCCACGAGGCGCAGATAGACCTTTTCGCCCACGTGGGTGGCCGTGATCGCGTTACGGTAGGCCCGGTCCATCACATCCAGCATGGCGTCGCCCGTCTTGACCACCTTTTCCGTAACCCAGGTTTCGGTGTTGGATCCGTCGGTGTAACGGAAGCCGATATAGACGGAATCCGAACCCTTGACGGCGAGCGTGTCTTGCGCACTGTCAGCCGTCAGTTTGCCCTTGGCGTCGCGTTGGACCAGGGATTTATCCGGGCACTCCCCCAGAGTTTTCGGCACAGAGAAGGTGAAGCGTCCGTCAACCAACGGACTGATCGCAAAGGGGTCGCCGATAACCTGAAGGGTGTACTGCGGTGGCACCGCGGAGGAGCCGGCCGTCTCGATGCGCAGGGCGATCGAAGTGCCCGCGGGAACGATGACCCCGTCACGCAGCCGGCGGGAGAGCGAGCGCTCGCCCTCGGTGCCCACCGAGGTCGCCTTGGCCCGCAACCCTTCCCGCCAGCCTCCAGCCTCCGGCTTCCAGTCTCCCTTCCGCATCATCCGCTGCAACGATGTCAGCCGCATGGCCGCGGCAAACTGAACCAATTGCTATGTTCAACATCCCTACCTCCCGTCGAGCTTTGGCAGGCTTCATCCTGGCGGTGATCACCATTTCCTCCCTGCTGACCACACG
>JAAXVP010000239.1 GCA_013335435.1 Thiobacillus sp.
TGCCCAGCAGGATGCTCAAGGATATTTTCCCCTGCGCTTTCGGTCGGCGCTGGTGCCGGTGGTGAACATCGGCTCCAACCTCGGCTGGATCCTGATCATGGGTGGCCTGTTCCTGATCTACCTGGGCTTGGCGCTGGGTGTGGATATTGCCTGGCTGGGTGTTCTGGTTTTCGCCGGGGGGGTGGTCTTTGCCCTGGCGAGTGCGACGTCGATGGTGGGTGTTTTGAGCGCATGCATGATGAGCCAGCCGCGCCTGGAGTCTGCCATGGCGCGGGACGGTCTGTTCTTCCCGGTGTTCGGGCACCTACACCCCGTGCACCTGACGCCGGATTACTCTATTATGATCCAGGCAGGGCTGGCCATCCTGATGCTGCTTACTTTCACGGCCCACGCCGCCGACACCCTCTACCTGTACAACTGGAACAACTACATCTCCGACCGGACCATCGCCCGCTTCGAGGCTCAATGCGGTTGCAAGGTCGTCCAGGACTACTACTCGGACAACGAGGAGATGCTGGCCAAGATCGCCGCCGGGGCCTCGGGCTACGATCTCATCGTGCCGACCGGCAACGCGGTCGAGGCCCTGATCCGCTCGAACCAGCTGCGCCCCATCGATCCGGCCCGCCTGCCCCATTTCGGCAACCTGAAACCCGAGTTCCTGAACCAGGCCTTCGATCCCGGCAACCGCTACTCGGTGCCCTATGCCTACACGGTCACCCTGATCGGCTACAACGCCGAGAAGATTCGCGCGCTCGGCCTGCCCACCGACACCTGGGCGCTGATCTTCGAGCCGAAGTACCTGGCCAGGATCAAGGGCCGGGTCACCGTGCTGGACTCGCAAAGGGAATTGATGGCCGCCGCCATGCTGTACCTCGGCTACCCCATCAACGACACCGACGAGGCGAAGTGGCGCCAGGCGCGCGACCTGATCCTGCGCGCCAAGCCCTACTGGGCGGCCTTCAACGCCTCCAGCTACATCAAGGAGCTGACCGTGGGCAACATCTGGGTGGCGCACGGCTACTCCAACGACATGTTCCAGGCCCGCCAGGACGCCAAGGCCGCCGGCCGACCGTTCGAGATCGCCTACAGCACCCCGAAGGAGGGCGCCGTCCTGGCCCTGGACTCCATGGTCCTGCACCGGACCGGCCGCCATCCGGAACTGGCCCACCGCTTCATCGACTTCATGCTGGAAGGCGAGAATTCCGCCGAACTGACCAACCTGATCGGCTCCGGCAACCCGAACCGGGACGCCATGCGCCATATCGCGCCGGAAATCGCCGCCAACCGCGCCGTTTTCCCCGACCCGGACACACTCGCACGCCTGCAGATGATGCGCGACCTGGATCGCCATAGCCGCCGGGTGCTGAACCGCATCTGGACCGAGATCAAGCTGCGCTGAACCCCGTCCTCATCAGGGGCCGGCGTCGTGGCGCGCATAGGGGGCCATCCTGGCATTGAACCCCACCCAGGCCGCCCCGGGCCGATAATCGGCCCCGGCGAGCGCCGAAACGAGCTCCCCGGACGCCTCGACCCGGCAGGCCGGCTTGCTGCCGCCATCGACGACCCATATCGTGGCTGGACGCACCGGCAACCTGGGCAGCAGCAGCGCTTCACAGTCCTTCCCGAGGCAGCGGCTCGCTACGGCCGCCCGAGCGTCGAGCACTCCCACCTGGCCGTCCGCAGACTGCCTGAGGGCGTATACGGGCGGCATCCCTTCGCCCAGGTAGAACCAGACCGGGTAATACCAATACGGCAGGCACAGCAGCATCATGTCGCCGGGGCCGGCATGGGCGCGCCAGTACTCGGTCAGTCCGCGCCAGTCCTCCTTGCTCTGCTTGCCGAAATAACGGTGGGTCGAGATCGATAGGGCAAGCACGGCCAGCACGGCGACTGCCAGCGCGGCCTTGCGTCGGCGCAAGGTGCCCGGCAGCAGGGCCAAGCCCGCCATGGCGACGACATGGCCGGGCACCAGGGTACGCAGCATGTACACCGGCTGGACCAGGCCGGTCAGCCACAGCAATAGCGGCGGCAGCGTGAGCAGGCCGAGTAGCATCACCCCCTCCGATGGGCGGCGCCGGCGGGCATGGAGCAGCAGACCGGCATAGGAAAGCAGCAATGCCAGCATGCCGCCGCCGAACTGCTTGACGAACAGCGACGTCGCCTTGCCCGAATCCGGCTGCTCCAGCCAGTCGAAATGCAGCCCGCCCGCTTCGGCCAGGTGACTCAAGGCAAACAGCCACGGCACCATGGTCAGCCCGGCCAGCAGGCAGACCAGCAGCGGCGGCAGCAGCCATGGCCTGGCCAGGCGCCCGGCCATGGCCAAGGCAACGACGTAGCTGACGGCGGCGGCAACCAGATAATGGCCGGCGATCGGATGGCTGTGCAGCATGATCAGCACACCCGCCCCCAGGACGATCAGGCCTCGGCCCGCCGGCTGCTCCAGACGGGCCTGCGCCAGGAGCATGACCAGCGCCCAGACGACCAGCACCCAGCCCACGGTCAGCAGCGTGTAATGGCGCGCCTCCTGGCTGTACTGGACGTTGAGGCTGGAAATCAGCATCAGGCCGGCCATCAGCCAGCCGCCGCGGGGACCGTCGAGGGCGCGGCCGAGATACCAGGACAGGAACACGGTCAGGGCGCCGAACAGGGCGGCCGGCAGGCGCAGGGCGAAGGCGCCGTCGCCAGGGCTCCAGAACAGGGCCGTCAAGTGGTAGAACAAGGGGGGTTTGTTGACGACACCGTTGACCCAGTGGTCCCAGGCCGGCAGGGTGCTGTGGTAGGCGGTGAAGGCCTCGTCGAGCCAGATCGACTCCCGCTCCAGCTGCCACAGGCGCAGCGCCAGGGCCAGCAGCGCCAGCAGCAGCGGCACCAGCACGCCATATCGTTCCAGCCTAGCCATCGCTATTCGTCCTCGCGGAAACCCTCTCGACACCGGCCGTCTAGACGAACCAGCCCTGTTTCAGCCCGGCCAGACTCTCGATCATGGCGCGCCCGTTATGATAGCCCGCCTTCCACAGGTGGGCCTTGTCCGCCCCGGCCCGGCTGCCCCGATGGTATTCGGCCAGGGCGAACAGGCCGAACGCCTGGCCATACAGGTGCTTGCCGGTCCGCAATGGACGACGCCCCGAGGCAACCGCATCCCAGAAGAAGCCGCCGTATTCGGCATCCCATAGACGCTCGCGCAGGAAACGGCAACCCCGGCGCGCCGCTTCCAGATGTTCCGGCCGCCCGTATTCGCTCCGGGCCAGACGCGCCATCAGCCGGACCTGGCGTGCCTGGGTCGCCACTTCCTTGTTCGCTTCCGGCCGGGGCCGGCCACCATGGTCGTGGCCGATCAGATGGCCGCCTCGCTCATGGTCCAGGGTGGCCAGCCAGAAAGGCACGATGTTGGCCAGCGGGATGCGTTCGAGCCTGGGCACGAAACCGGAGAAGCCCGGCCGGCACCCATTCGACAAGCCTTCTTTCACCGCCACGGACCCCGAACCGAACCGGCGCATCTTGCCAGAAATATCGGATAATCCCGCCGTTTCGCGCCCCTTTGAACCGGAAGGATCCCGACCATGCTGCTCGGTTTCGTCATCCTCTACCTCGTCGTGTCCATCGGCATCGGCATCTACGCCGCCACCAAGGTACACACCGCCAAGGACTACATCGCCGCCGGCCGCTCGCTGCCGATCTACATCGTCATGGCCATGGTGTTCGCCACCTGGTTCGGCGCCGAGACGGTGCTGGGCATCCCGGCCACCTTCATGGAAGAGGATATGGCCGGCCTGATCTCCGACCCGTTCGGCGCCTCCCTCTGCCTGATCCTGTTCGGCCTCTTCTTCGCCCGCAAGCTGTACCGGATGAACCTGCTCACCATCGGCGACTTCTACCGGGAACGCTACGACCGCAAGGTCGAGGTCGTCACCGGCATCGCCATCGCCCTGTCCTACCTGGGCTGGGTGTCGGCCCAGGTCACCGCCCTCGGCCTGGTGTTCAACGTCCTCTCCGACGGCGTCATCACCCAGCAGCAGGGCATCCTGATCGGCGCCGCCGTGGTGCTCATGTACACCCTGTACGGCGGCATGTGGTCGGTGGCCCTGACCACCTTCTTCCAGATGATCATCATCGTCATCGGCCTGATCTACATCGCCGGCCTGCTCAGCGACATGACCGGCGGCGTCGCGCCGGTGATCGAGCACGCCGCCAACAGCGGCAAGTTCCATTTCTGGCCGGAGATGAACGGCGTCGCCATGGTCGCCTTCCTGTCCGGACTGCTGACCATGGGCTTCGGCTCCATCCCGCAGCAAGACGTGTTCCAGCGCGCCAACTCGTCGAAGAACGAGAACGTCGCCGTCTGGGGCACCGTGCTGGGCGGCGCCGCCTACTTCCTGTTCGCCGCCGTGCCACTGTTCATGGCCTATTCCGCCAACCTGATCGACCCCCTGCTGGCCGGCAAGTGGCTGACGACGGACAGCCAGAAGCTGCTGCCGGAACTGGTCAAGGGCCACCTGCCGCTGTTCGCCCAGGTGGTCTTCTACGGCGCCCTGCTCTCGGTGATCATGTCGACCGCCTCCGGCACCCTGCTGGCCCCCTCGGTGACCATCTCCGAGAACGTCATCAAGGACTTCATCACCCGGCGCAAGCACCTGCCCGACCACAAGCTGCTGGTCATCACCCGCTGGGTGGTGGCGGTGTTCACCGTCCTGGTGACGATCTATTCGCTCTGGTCCCTGGAACAGCAGACCGGCATCCACCAGATGGTGGAGAACGCCTACAAGGTCACCCTGGTGCTCGCCTTCGTGCCCCTGGTGGCCGGCCTGTACTGGTCGCGCGCCAGCACACGCGGCGCCTACTGGGCGATCGCGCTGGGCCTACTGACCTGGATCCCCATGGAGATCTGGCTGCCGGAAAGCGACGGCCCCATCCCGCCCCAGTTCGCCGGTTTCCTGATGGCCATCCTGGGCATGCTGGTCGGCTCGCTCACCGACCGCCGGCCGGGCCGGGCACGGTGAACCTGTTCCGCAACACCTATTACGTCCGCATCCAGCCGGACCGGCTGACCCTCACCCACGTCGAGTCGGGCCGCGAGGTGGCGGACAGCCCGGTAGTCGCCTTGTCCGAGTCAGCTGGCAAAGCCAAGGCGAGTGCCGTCGGGGTTGAGGCCATGCAGCTCGCCGGCCGGCCCGACATCCGGCTGGTCAACGGCTTCCGGCACCCGCGTACCCTGCTGGCCGACTTCACCGCCGCGGAAATGGCCCTCAAGCACCTCATGGCCCGTCTGGCCCCCGGCCGCTGGTTCGCCCCCGCTCCCGTGCTCGTGCTGCATCCCCTGCCCGATCAGGAAGGCGGTCTCACTGCCATCGAGGTCCGGGCATTCCGGGAACTGGCCCTGGGCGCCGGGGCGCGCCAGGTCTATCTCTGGCAGGGCGATGAACTGGCACTCGACCAGTTGCGTGAACTCGACTTCAGCCGCGCCAGGGGGCGCCTGCTCGACGCCTAACCTGGGTAGACCTCATAGAAGGCGCGTACGAAATCGGCCAGTC
>JAAXVP010000240.1 GCA_013335435.1 Thiobacillus sp.
GGCAAGTACCTGTTGTTGTTCGATCCCCTGGACGGCTCGTCCAACGTGGACATCAACATCTCTGTGGGCAGCATCTTCTCCATCCTGCGCGCCCCGGTGCCCAACCGCGCCGCCGCGATGGAAGACTTCCTGCAGCCCGGCACCAAGCAGGTCTGCGCCGGCTATGCCCTGTACGGTTCCTCGACCATGCTGGTCCTGACCATGGGCCATGGCGTCAACGGCTTCACCCTGGACCGCGAGGTGGGCGAGTTCCTGCTCACCCACCCGGACATGAAGATCCCGGCCGACACCCGCGAATTCGCCATCAACGCCTCCAACCGCCGCTTCTGGGAGCCGCCGGTGCAGCGTTACGTCGAGGAATGCCTGGCCGGCACCGAAGGCCCGCGCGGCAAGGACTTCAACATGCGCTGGGTCGCCTCCATGGTGGCCGAGGTGCACCGCATCCTGACCCGCGGCGGCGTCTTCATGTACCCGCGCGACACCAAGGACCCGAGCAAGCCGGGCAAGCTGCGCCTGCTCTACGAGGCCAACCCGATGGGCTACATCGTCGAGCAGGCCGGCGGTGCCGTCTCGACCGGCTATGAGCGCATCCTGGAGATCCAGCCGGAAGGCCTGCACCAGCGCGTGCCGGTGATCCTGGGCTCGAAGAACGAGGTCGAGACCATCGTTTCCTACCACAAGGAAGGTTGATTACGGCAGCGCCACCGGAGGGTGGCGCCGGCGATCAAGGAATGGCAGACAGCGATGTCTGCCATTTTTTTACCCAAGAAATCGACGGTGGGGCTAGGCAGATGTCCTATCTGGCCATTCGGCCATGACCGCATCGATTTCTTTGCTGACGGTTAGCCCGCCTATGTGACGTCTCAGCGGTAGCTGATCAGATAGGTGCTGTATTCCCATACAGAGACGTCCTCGCCGGCCAGAACGGCTAACACCCGTCCATCGTTGTGCAGGACTACGGCGTCCACATCATAGAGGATGCCTGGGGTCCAGGGGACGACCTGTTCGACTGCTGACCAGCCGCTGACCGGGTCGTAACGACGCGCCCAGACCGCCGAGCCATCGGCGTCGTCGAGGGCGAGACGGGTCCACATGACGATGACACGTCCATTGGTCCGATCCATGGCCATGACCGACGAGCGCAAATTCACGGTTTCGGCGTCGTCGCTCACCAGGGTCGTGGCGGCATCCCAAACACCGCCAACGTTGATTCTGGCGTAGACGTTTTGCGAGTCCGCCCAAGTCTGCACGATTCGACCATCGGGAGCGATCCTAGCGTCAGATTTGTAGATATTCGTACCTGTGGCGACCGTCTCGGTGGCCTGCCAGCTTCCGCTCACGAGGCGCCGGGCCATGACGCCGGTGCGGTCGGCCAGGGTCCAGTGGGCGAGCCCGTCGCCGTCAGAGCCAAGGGCAAGGCGTATCTTGTCGATGCCAGGGTCGCCGGCGCCACTCAGTTCGGTGGGCGCGGCATCCCAGCCACTACCTGGGCTATAGCGGCGCGCAAGGGCCAGGTTGCGCGCGCCATCCCACTGCTCCCAGACAGCGGTGGCATTGCCGTTGCTATCCAACGCCACGTCCGGGTAGTTGGAGTAGTTGGACAGGTTGTCGAGTCGTTCTGCGGCGGGACTCCAGCCCGGTGACTCGGTATAGGAACGCGCCCAGACATGGCCGCTGGCATCGTAACGGGCGAAGACGGCTATAACATCTCCGGAATCGTTCACTCCCACGGCGCCACCCGTACCATCGGTTGTCAGGTCGTCCAGGAACTGGCTGGAAGCGCTCCAGCCGGTTTGCGGCGAATAGAGCCGCGCCTTGAAGTAGTCGGCGGTAGGGCTGCTTTCCTCGGCGTGCCAGACAAGGGCCGCCATGCCCGAGGCATTCATCGCCAGACCAGTCAGACCGGCCCGAAGCGTGGCATCGTCGATTTGCACGGGACTTGCCCAACTCACGCTGTCGGAGGAAGTGGATGCCCACACGTGCGAGTCTTTCGACCAAGCGAGCATAACCCGATCATTCGCGTCGATGACGAGCCTACCCCCCTGGAACCCCTCATGGAGGCCCGAGAACAGGACTGGAGACTTCCAGTCCATTTCCGCAGACCCGGAGCCCGAGCCACCGCAACCTGCCAAGGAGAGAATTAGGAAACCGAGTGAAAGGAACCGCAGCATTTTGACGCCTCTACCTGTCGTTGAAGCCACCAGATATACAAACCCTAGCAGAGTTTTCCTGACTCGACCGGACGGCAGTTGGGCCGAAGCGGGAGGGCCTCCGTCTTACGATCAAGTTGCCGGCTGCTGCCATGCCCCATTGGCGTTGCCCCCGCTCACCCGAGCCCGCCCGGCCAGGTCTCGCGCCATGAATACCTCGCCATAGCCGGCCGCGCGCAGCAGGTCCGGCACGGCCTCCCCCTGGTCGTAGCCATGCTCCAGCAACAGCCAGCCGCCGTCTGCCAGGTGCGCGGGCGCCTGCTTCACGATGGCCCGGATGACGTCGAGTCCGTCCGGCCCGGACGCCAGGGCTGTGCGCGGCTCGTAGCGGACGTCACCCGCGCCGAGGTGCGGATCCGATTCGGGTATGTAGGGCGGGTTGCTGACGATGAGGTCGAAGACCCGGCCGGGCAGGGCGGCGAACAGGTCGCTTTCCAGCCATTCCACCTCGGCACCCAGGCGGCTGCCGTTGGCCTGCGCCACCGCCAGGGCCTTGGCGCTGAGGTCGAGCGCGCAGACCGACCAGTCCGGCCGTTCCAGCTTCAGGGTCACGGCGATGCAGCCGCTGCCGGTGCCGATGTCGAGTACCCGGGCCCGGGCCGGTCCGCGTGCCAGGGCGGCCTCGACCAGGTGTTCGGTCTCCGGACGCGGGATCAGGGTGGCCGGGCCGACCTTGAATGGCCGGCCGTAGAACTCGCGTTCGCCCAATATGTAGGCCACCGGCTCGCCGGCCAGGCGGCGGGCGAACAGGGCATCCAGGCGGGCCAGCTGTTCCGGGGTCGGACTGTCGGTGTCGTGGGCGATCAGCCAGACCGGCTCGACGCCGAGGCCGGCGGCGGCCAGTATGCGGGCTTCCAGGCGGGCCTCGCGCGGGCTCAGGGACGCTGCCGCGGCCAACCGGCCTGCGATGCCGGCCAGATAGGCGGCGAAGGTCACGGCTGCTTGGCGGGGGCGCGCTCCGAAGGCAGCAGGTAGGGCGGCGGTGGCGGCGGATTGTTCAGGCTCTCGCGCCAGTGCGCCAGATCCTTTTCCATCTTCAGGGCCAGCCCTTCCAGATAGTGGCCGCCTTCCTTCTCGATGCGCTTCTGCAGGATGGCCAGCTTGAAGACCAGGTCCGGCGGCAGGGTGATTTCCTCGTTCGAACCCTTGAGGGTGGCGATGGAGGAATCCCACAGGTAGTCGTAGACCATCTGCACCTCCTCCTCGGTGAGGAACTGGCTCAAGGCCCGGACCATGTCGACCAGGCTGGCCTCGGGCGATGGCGCCTGGGAACCGCCGGGAGCGGTCTTGGCCGCATTGCCGTTGGTCTTTCCGTTGGTGCCGGCGGATTGGGCCGGTTCCGCGGCCTGGCAGGCCAGGGCCAGGGTGGTGGCGAGCAGGGCGATGGTGCGGATAAGGGTCTTGGTCATGTCGTAAAGCCTTGCTGGTGGATGGCGCCGCACGCGTTCCGGCAGGGTGACGCAAGGGGTGCTGCGCATGCACGAAATTTCCGGGTAAGGGTATGATGGCACAAATAATCACGATAACGTCCCCATGTTTTCCGCCCTTGCCCGGTTGCTCTGGCACTTTCCAGTCTGGTTCCTGTCCTCGGCGTTGTTGGTCGTGGCCGGCGCGGCCTGGTATGGCGGCAACGTCATCGACCACCTGACCCTGGACCCCGGCTGGGATGTGCCGGGCAGCGGCTCGGCTCAGGCCCGCAAGGAATTGCGCGATCGCCTGGGCAAGGACGAGACGGCGGTCATCCTGCTGTTCAGCCCGCGTCCGGGCGGGCCGGCGCAAGTCGACGATCCGGTCTACCGCGACGCCGCCGAGTCGGTCCTGGCGGCGCTCGGCCGCAACCCCGACGTGCGCGGCGTCGAAAGCTATTTCGCCAGTGCCGACGCGCGCATGAAATCGGCGGCGGGCGATCAAAGCTACGCCGTGGTCTGGCTGGCGCGCGGCGCCGACGAAGGGATCGGCGCCTACCGGCGCCTGCGCGGGCAACTTGCCAGCACCACCCTAGAGGTCGAGACCGGCGGCGAACTGGCCACCTACGTCGACGCACGGGAGAACCTCGCACGGGATGTCCGGCGCGCCGAGTGGGTCAGCTTCGCCCTGCTGGCCATGCTGCTGGTCTGGGTGTTCGGATCCCTGACCGCGGCGGCGCTGCCGCTCATGATCGGCGGCATCAGCGTGGTCGCAAGTGCGGCCTTGCTGAAGTTCTTCGCCCAGTTCATCGAGATCAGCGTCTATACCATCAACGTGGTGTCCATGCTCGGCCTCGGCCTGGCCATCGACTACGCCTTGTTCATCGTCTCGCGCTACCGCGAGGAGGTGGCGCACGGCGGTTCCATGCAGCGCATCCTGGTCACCACCTTCTGCACCGCCGGCCGCACGGTGGCATTCAGCGGCCTGACCGTGGCGGCCAGCCTGTTCTGTCTGCTCATGCTGCCGCAACGCTTCTTCCAGAACATGGGCCTGGCCGGCGGCCTCTCGGTCGCGGCCGCCATGCTCGCCTCCATCCTGGTCCTGCCCGCCCTGCTCATCCTGCTCGGGCCGCGTATCGACAGCCGCGGCCGCCACAGCGCCTGGCGCCAGCGCCTGCGCCAGAAGACCGACGGTGCCTGGCGCCGCTTCAGCCATTTCGTCATGCACCGGCCACGCCTGGTGCTGGTCACGTCGCTACTGGCCCTGGGGGTCATGGGCCTGCCCATCCTGCACATGGTGATCGGCCCCGCCGACAGCAAGTCGCTGCCGGCCAGCGCGGAGAGCCGCCGGGTCCAGGAAACCCTGGAGCGTGCCTTCCCGGAGGCCGAGGTAAGCCCGCTGGTGCTCAGCCTGAGACTGCACGGGCCGGCCGAAGGCGAGGCGGGCCTGGCGGCACAATACAGCCTGGTCAAGCAACTGGAGGCCCTGGCCGGGGTCGGCCGGGTGGCCGGCCTGGCCAGCCTGGACGGATCCCTGTCCCTGGCCGACTACCGGCTGCTCTACGACCACCCGGACCAGTTCCCGCTCGCCGGCGCCAGCCTGGCCCAGTATGCCAAGGGTGACCGGGCGCTGATGCTAGTCTACTACCGCAGCGACCCGTCCTCGCCCGAGGCGCGCGACCTGGTCCGGCGCATCCGTGCCCTGGCGTTGCCGGAAGGCATTCGGGCGATGCAGGTGGGCGGCTTCCCGGCCGAGCATCTGGACTATGTCGAGTCGCTGCGCCACTGGACGCCCAGGGTGATCGCCGCCATCGTCGCGGTGATCACCGTATTGCTGTTCCTGATGCTGGGCAGCGCGGTGCTGACGGTGTAGGCCGTGCTGACCAACCTGAACTCGCTCTCGGCCACCTT
>JAAXVP010000497.1 GCA_013335435.1 Thiobacillus sp.
GTAATCTTATAAGTGTACTGGCGGTGTCGCGTCGTCCCGGTAGCCGGGCGTGCGCTGGGCACTCCGGCCGGCTGCGGGGCGCCGGCCTGGCTATGTTATCTCGGTCAGGCCGCCTTGGCGAACAGGCCGCCGGGCGTGTCGGCCGGCGACCGGCTCAGCAACTCCTCCATGTCCAGCACCAGGACGATGGAACCGTCGCCGGACAGGGTGGCGCCGGCGATGCCCTTGGGCTTGATGTCGGCAAGGGGCTTGATCACCACGTCGTCGCGGCCGACGAAGCCGTCCACGGCCAGGATGAAGGTGTTGTCGGCGGCGTGCATGAGCACCCCGTAGGCCGGGTTGCGCTTGGCCTGCCAGCCGAGCAGGGTGGACAGGCTGCGCACCGGCAGGACCTCTTCGCGCACCACCATGGTGGCGCGGCCGGAGACGCGTTGCACCTCGCTGGGATTGATCGGGATGATCTCGCGCACCAGGGACAGCGGTACGGCGAAGGATTGGTCGTTCAGGCGCACCACCAGGACCGGCAGGATGGCCAGGGTGAGCGGCAGGGAGATGGTCAGGGTGGTGCCCTGGCCGGGCACCGATTCGATGTCGATCTTGCCGTTCAGGCGGGTGATGTTGGTCTTCACCACGTCCATGCCGACACCGCGCCCGGACACGCTGGAGATCTGGTCCTTGGTCGAGAAGCCGGGCAGGAAGATCAGTTGCAGGCTCTGGCGGTCGTCCAGGCCGTTGGCCATCTCGGCGTCGATCAGGCCCTTTTCCACCGCCTTGGAGCGGATGGTATCGGGGCGCATGCCGCGGCCGTCGTCGGCGATCTCGATGTAGATGTGGTCGCCGACCTGGCTGGCCGACAGGGTGACGATGGCCTTGCCCGGCTTGTTGCTGGCCTGGCGCTCCTCGGGGCCCTCGATGCCGTGGTCGACCGCATTGCGGACCAGGTGGACCAGGGGGTCGTTGAGATCCTCGATCATGGTCTTGTCGAGTTCGGTCTCTTCGCCGGACAGGACCAGTTCGACGTCCTTGCCGAGCTGGCGGGCGAGGTCGCGGGCCAGGCGCGGGTACTTCTGGAACAGCCGGCCGATCGGCTGCATGCGGGTCTTCATCACCGCGTTCTGCAAGTCGGAAACCAGGAGGTCGAGCTGGCTGACCGCGAGGTCGAGCGCCTTGATGGTGTCCGGGTCGGTGTTGCCGTGGACGATCTGCGACTTCAGGTTGCTGATCCGGTTCTTGGTCAGGCCGATCTCGCCCGACAGGTTGAGCACCTGGTCCAGGCGCGCGGTGTCGATGCGGATCGTGGTTTCTTTTTGCAGGCTCTGTTGGGGTTGGGGCGCGCCGCCCGAGGGTGGGCGGACGGCCTGCGGTTCGGCGACGGCGGCGGGTACGGGTGCGGGCGCCGGTGTGGGCGCCGAGGCCACCGGGATGGCCTGGGCAATCGACATGCCTTTGGAGCAGGCCCGGGAGCAGGCGCTAGAGCTGGGCATCGAGGTGCACCCTGACTGGGGAGTGGGCAAGATCGTCTCGGAGGCCTTCGAGGCCCGGGCAGAGCCCGGTCTGTGGCAGCCCACGGTGGTCATGGACTACCCCAAGGAGATCTCCCCGCTGGCCCGCGACCATCGGTCCCAGCCCGGCCTGGTGGAGCGCTTCGAGGTGATCGTGGCCGGCCGGGAGTTGGCCAACGCCTTCAGCGAGTTGAACGACCCCCTGGAGCAGCGGCGGCGCTTCGAGGCCCAGGCGGCGGCCCGGGCCCG
>JAAXVP010000498.1 GCA_013335435.1 Thiobacillus sp.
CGCTCCCGATGTACCGGAGGATCGTGGACGCAGGGGCCGAAAGAATCGTCGCGGTTCCGGCGGGAGACGCGCTGACCGTTGCGCTCCGCCACGAGGACGCGTCGTGGTCCGAATTCCTGGCCGACCGCGATGATTTCGAGGGCGACGTGGTGTGTAGACTGCTGGCCTCGGTCGACGAGGCGGCGCAGAGCCTAGGCGTGACCGGTGGCCGGCGCCTGTGGCGGGTGCACCTGCCCATGCTGCGGGTGCCGCTCTTGACCGCCCTGGCCCTCGCCTTCGTCGACATCATGAAGGAGCTGCCCATCACCCTGATGACCCGGCCGTTCGGCTGGGACACCCTGGCGGTGCGGGTGTTCGAGATGACCTCGGAAGGCGAATGGGAACGGGCGGCGCTGCCCGCTGCCGCCATCGCCCTGGTCGGCCTGCTGCCGGTGATCTTCCTGATACGAAAGTCGGACCATGCTCTCGCTTGTTGACCTCGCCCACGCCTACGGCAAGAAACCCGTCCTCAAGGGCATCTCGCTCGATCTGGAGGCCGGCCGGATCGGCTGCCTGCTCGGCCCGTCCGGCTGCGGCAAGACCACTGCCCTGCGCCTGATCGCCGGCTTCGAGCAGCCCGGCCGGGGCGAAATCCGCCTGGCCGGTGACACCGTCTCCACCCCGGCCGCCGCCATGCCGGCGGAGAAGCGCCAGGTCGGCCTGGTGTTCCAGGACTACGCCCTGTTCCCGCACCTCAGCGTGGCCGACAACATCGCCTTCGGCCTCGGCCACCTGGCCGCCCGCGAACGCCAGAACCGGGTTGCAGAGATGCTCGGCCTGGTGGGCCTGGCCGGCGAGGCCCGAGCCTGGCCGCACCAGCTCTCCGGCGGCCAGCAGCAGCGCGTCGCCCTGGCCCGCGCCCTGGCGCCGAAACCGCGCCTGTTGCTCATGGACGAGCCCTTTTCAAACCTCGACGTGGAACTGCGCGAGCGCCTCTCCCTGGAAGTGCGCGACATCCTCAAGCACGAGGGCATCACCGCCCTGCTGGTGACCCACGACCAGCACGAGGCCTTCGCCATGGCCGACGAGATCGGGGTGATGAACGAGGGCGTGATCCAGCAATGGGACACCCCCTACAACCTCTACCACCAGCCCAAGAATCGCTTTGTCGCCGACTTCATCGGCCAGGGCGTGCTCCTGCCCGGCACCGTGCGCGGCGCCGACCGGGTGGAGATCGAGCTGGGGGTGCTGGAAGGCGTCAGCCCGCCCGAATGCGACGGCGGCAGTTGCCTGGTCTACGGCGAAGGGGCGCCGGTGGAAGTGCTGATCCGTCCCGACGACATCCAGCACGACGACGCCAGCCCCCTGCTTGCCGAGGTGGAGCGGCGCGCCTTCCGGGGCGCCGAGTTCATCTATACCCTGAAGCTGGCCAGCGGCACCCGCCTGCTCGCCCTGGTGCCCTCGCACCACAACCATGCCATCGGTGAAAAGATCGGCATCCGGCTGGCGGTGGATCATGTGGTGGCGTTCCAGGCCGCCGTCTAACAGATACAATTCCGGCTTTCCAGCCAAACCCAGACCGAACATGGCCCAGTACGTAATGTCCATGCTCCGCGTGAGCAAGATCGTTCCCCCGAAACGCCAGATCATCAAGGACATCTCCCTGTCCTTCTTCCCCGGCGCCAAGATCGGCCTCCTGGGCCTGAACGGCTCCGGCAAGTCCACCGTGCTCAAGATCATGGCCGCCGTCGAATTCCTTGTCGACGCCGG
>JAAXVP010000499.1 GCA_013335435.1 Thiobacillus sp.
CGCACAGGCCGCCATGCCGACGGCCGTGCCGCAACCGGGCCCGACGCCCAAACTGGAGATCGCCGCGCTGCTCTCCGCGGCCCGCGCCATCGCACGGGAAAGCATGCCGCCTTCGCTTCCCGACCGGGAATCCACCCTGCCCGCAGACCGGCCCATCCTGCCGGAACTCGCCCGCGCATTGCGGCGCGAAACCGCCGGCGAACGACACCTGGACCAAGGCCTGATCCGCGTGGTCAATGCCGACGGCAGGAGCTATTGCCTGCAGGCGCCGCCGGGGTTCGCGCGCGGCGGCCCGACCGACGCCCTGGCCGTGCCGAGCCTCTGCCCATGAGCCCGGCACGGCGTCGCCGGTTTAGAATGGTTCGCCGCCTCCCGCACATCCGGGCGGCAGACCGACACGGAGGACGACCATGGCTTATGACGAAGGACTCGCCGAGCGGCTGCGCGATATCCTGCGCGACAGTCCGGCGCTGACCGAGAAGAAGATGTTCGGCGGTCTCGCCTTCCTGGCCGGCGGCCACATGTTCGTGGGCATCGTCGGCGCAGCCCTGATGGCACGGGTCGGACCCGACGACCATGCCGCCGCGCTGGCCAGGCCCCACGTGCGGCCGATGGACTTCACCGGCAAGCCGATGAAAGGCTACGTCTACGTCGACCCGCCCGGTTTCGCCCGCGACGCCGACCTCGAAGGCTGGGTACGGCAATGCCGCGCCTTCGTCCGTTCCCTGCCGCCCAAGTAGCCGATACCGCCCATGCACGCCGACAGCTTCGATCTCGCCGCCTATTTCGACCGCATCGGCTACGCCGGCCCGCCCGGCGCTGACATCGCCACGATTACCGAAATCATGGCCAGGCAACTCCACAGCGTGCCGTTCGAGAACCTCGACGTGCAGGCCGGCAAGGTCGTCTCCCTGGTACCCGAGGACATCGTCGACAAGATCGTCCGGCGCCGGCGCGGCGGCTATTGCTACGAGGTCAACGGCCTGTTCGCCATGGCCCTGGCGGCCCTCGGCGTCGAATATCGCTTCCTCGGCTGCCGGCCCATGACCTACCCGGCCCGGCGACCGCGCACCCATATGGCCATGCTGGCCCGCCTGGACGGCGAGGACTGGCTGTGCGACGTCGGCTTCGGCAGCTACGGCATCCGCGCCCCCATGCGTCTGGCCGACACCGACCGGGCCATCCGCCAGGACGGCGACATCTTCATGCTGGCCCGGGCCGGGGCGGACGAATACCACCTCAAGGCCTGGGTCGACGGCGCCTGGGCCGACCAGTACGGTTTCGACCTCGGCCACCAGGAATGGGTCGACTTCATGCCCGCCAACTGGCTCAACTCCACCCACCCCGACACCCTGTTCGTGAAGAACCTGGTGGTCATGCGCCAAACCCCGGAAGGCCGCGTGATCCTGTTCAACGACCGCCTGAAGACGGTGGCACACGGCGAAACGGCCACGCGCACCGTCGCGGCGGCGGAACTGCCGGCCCTGCTGCGCGACACCTTCGGCCTGGATAGCCAGGCCTGACCGTTCAGCCGGCCAGTTCGGCCTCGACCACGTCCACCAGGCGGCGGGCCGAGGTCAACGAGGCGCCGGCGCCAAAGCGGGCCACCAGCTCGCTCTCGGGCAGCGGCGGCAGGCCCGTGCGCACCTCCGCCAGGCCGGCACTGAGCAGGCCGCGCGGCAGGGGGGTCACGGCCAGGCCGGAGGCCACGGCGTGGCGCAGGGCGGTATAGCTGCTGCCGACG
>JAAXVP010000241.1 GCA_013335435.1 Thiobacillus sp.
GCGTGTCGACTCCCACCCTCACCCGCGCTGCCGCGCACCCCTCCCCCCTCGAGGGGGAGGGGCTGGGGGAGAGGGGGCGGACATGAGTGCCCGAGGTGGTCCGGTCATGCGCCTGCGCGGCCTGATCCGCAAGGAATTCCTGCAGATCGTGCGCGACCCGAGCAGCATCGCCATCGCCTTCGTGATGCCCATCTTCCTGCTCGTCCTGTTCGGCTACGGCGTTTCCCTGGACGCCGACCACGTCCCGGTCGCCCTGGTCGCCGAGGCGCCGTCGGCCGACAGTGCCGACTTCATGGCCGCGTTGCAGGGCACGCACTATTTCGCGCCCCGGGTCATGGCCGGCATGCCGGAGGCGGAACGGGCCCTGCGCCTGGGCGAGGTGAAGGGCATCGTCCGCCTGCGCGCCGATTTCGCCCGCCAGTTGCGCATGGGCGACGGCGCGCCGATCCAGGTCATCGTCGACGGGGTCGACGCCAACACCGCGCGCCTGGTCCTGGGCTATGCCGAGGGGGCCTGGGGCAACTGGCTGGCCGGCCAGGCCGCCCGGCGCGGCCAGACCCTGACGATGCCGGTGGAATTGCAGTCGCGCATCTGGTTCAACAGCGAGTTGCGCAGCCGCAACTACCTGGTGCCCGGCCTGGTCGCCATCATCATGACCCTGATCGGCGCCCTGCTCACCGCGCTGGTCATGGCGCGCGAGTGGGAGCGCGGCACCATGGAGGCCCTGTTGGTGACCCCGGCCAGCATGACCGAGATCCTCGTCGGCAAGCTGGCCGCCTATTTCGTCCTCGGCACCGGCGGCATGCTGCTCACCGTCGGCCTGGCCGTGTGGCTGTTCGAGGTGCCGCTGCGCGGCTCGTTTTGGGTCCTGTGGTTGTGCTCCAGCCTGTTCCTGCTCGCCGCCCTGGGCATGGGCCTGACCATCTCCACCCTGGCCCGGAGCCAGTTCGTCGCCGGCCAGATCGCCATCATCGCCACCTTCCTGCCGGCCTTTTTGCTCTCCGGCTTCATCTTCGACATCGGCAGCATGCCGGCCGTGGTGCAGGCGATCACCCACGTGATCGTGGCGCGCTACTTCGTCGCCATCGTGCAGACCTTGTTCCTGGCCGGCGACGTCTGGGCGGTGATCCTGCCCAACGCCCTGGCCCTGGCGCTGATGGCGGCGATCTTCCTGGGCATCACCTGGAAGAAGTCGAGAAAGCGGCTGGATTGATATGTGGCTGCGCATCCTCGCCCTCATCCACAAGGAATTCCTGGCCCTGCTCAAGGATCCCAGGAGCCGCATGGTCCTGATCGTGCCGCCCCTGATCCAGTTGCTGGTGTTCGGCTATGCCGCCAGCTTCGACCTCAAGGAGGTGCCCTATGCGGTCTACAACGAGGACCGCGGCGTCGCGTCGCGCGACCTGCTGGCGGCCTTCGCCGGCGCGCCCAGCTTCCGCCAGGTGGCGGAACTGCATTCGGAAGCGGAGATCGCGCCCCTGGTCGACGTCCGCGAGGTGCTGGCGGTGATCCACATCGGGCCGCGCTTCAGCGCCGAGCTGCTGGCCGGGCGCGGCGCCCAGGTCCAGGTCATCGTCGACGGGCGCAACTCCAACAGCGCCATGATCGGCCTCAACTACGTGCGCAGCATCGTCGACCGCTACAACCGCGACTGGATCGAGGCGCGCGGCTTGCAGAAGCCGCCGGCGCGCCTGGTGACGCGGGCCTGGTTCAACCCCAACCTGGACAGCCGCTGGTTCTTCATCCCCGGCATCGTCGGCATGCTCACCCTGGTGGTGACCATGCTGGTGACCGCCCTGACCGTGGCGCGCGAGCGCGAGCAGGGTACCTTCGACCAGTTGCTGGTCACCCCCCTGCGGCCGGGCGAGATCCTGCTCGGCAAGACCGTGCCCGGCTTCGTCATCGGCATCGTCCAGGCCACGCTGATCCTGCTGGTGGCGACGCTCTGGTTCAAGGTGCCCCTGCTCGGCAGCCTGGCCGCCTTCTATACCGGACTGGCGCTGTTCCTGCTCTCCGGCGTGGGGGTCGGCCTGCTCATCTCATCGCTGGCGGCGACCCAGCAGCAGGGTCTCCTGGGCGCCTTCCTGTTCATGGTGCCGGCGGTGATCCTGTCCGGCTTCGCCACGCCCATCGCCAACATGCCCGACATCGTCCAGACCCTGACCCTGGTCGACCCGTTGCGCTATTTCCTGGTCATCCTGCGCAAGGTCTTCCTGGAGGGGGCGGGCTTCGACGTCCTGCTCGACCAGCTCTGGCCCATGGCCCTGATCGGCCTGGTCAGCCTGAGCCTGGCCAGCTGGCTGTTCCGGCACCGGATGTACTGAGATAGGCGCTGTGCTAAGCTTTTCATCCTTGTTTTATTTAGAAGCAGGAATCGCCATGGATTACGAAAACGCCCGCTACCTGATGATCGAACAGCAGATCCGCCCCTGGGAGGTGCTGGATACCCGGGTGCTCGACCTGCTGGTCAAGGTGAAGCGCGAGGACTTCGTGCCGCCGGTGTACCGGTCCCTGGCCTTCGTCGACATGGCGATCCCGCTCGGCAACGGCGGATTCATGTGGGAGCCCAAGCTGGAAGCGCGCGTTCTCCAGGCGCTGGAGATCAAGCGCAGCGACCGGGTCCTGGAAATCGGCACCGGCAGCGGCTACCTGACCGCCCTGCTGGCCTCCCTGGCCGACCAGGTGGTCAGCGTCGAGATCGACGCCGGCGTCAAGGACGAGGCCGACAAGAAACTCAAGGCGCATGGCCTGGAAAACATCGCCCTGAAGAGCGGCGACGGCGCCCGCGACTGGGACGCCGACGGCAAGTTCGACGTCATCGTCCTGACCGGCTCGGTCCCCGTCCTGCCCGAGGTCTATCTGGACCGCCTGAGCCCGGGCGGCCGCCTGTTCGCCATCGTCGGCGAAGGCCCGATCCAGACCGCCACCCTGGTCACCTGCGTGGCCGCTGGCGCCTGCCAGCGCGCGGGCCTGTTCGAGACCCGCGTACCGGCCCTGGCCAATGCGCTGGAGCCGGAACGCTTCGAGTTCTGAGATGCGGCAGATGCGCCCGGCCGAGCTGAAGGCCTGGCTGGACGATCCGGCGCGCGAGCGGCCGTTCCTGCTCGATGTCCGCGAAGGCTGGGAGTACGGCCTGTGCCGGATCGAGGGCGCCGAACTGGTGCCCATGCAGACCATCCCGGCCCGCCTGGCGGAATTGAACCCGGAGCGGGAAACCGTGGTCATCTGTCACCATGGCGTGCGCAGCTATCATGCCGCCCGCTATCTCGAACACAATGGTTTTACCAACGTCATCAACCTGACCGGCGGCGTGGATGCCTGGGCCAAGGAGGCCGACCCGTCCATGCCGACCTATTGAGAGCGACCATGCGCAAGACCCTGCTGACCCTGGCCCTGGCCACCCTGGCCTGGAACGCCGACGCCGCCAACCTGAGCGACATCTACAAGCAGGCGCGCAAGAACGACGCCGCCTATGCCTCGGCCCAGGCCGCCTACAAGGCCGGCCTGGAGAAGCTGCCGCAGGGGCGGGCGCTGCAACTGCCCAGCGTCAACCTGTCGGCCGGCGTCAACCACGTCAACAGCGATACCAGTATCGGCAGCTCGAAGAGCTATACCAGCCCGAGCCTGACCCTCAGCCTGACCCAGCCGATCTACCGCAAACAGAACCTGGAAGTGCTGGAGCAGGCCAAGTTGCAGGTCCAGGTGGTCGAGGCCCAGTACAAGCTGGCTGAACAGGACCTCATGCTGCGCAGCGCGCAGGCCTATTTCGACGTCCTCCTGGCGCGCGACAACCTGGCCACCGCCGAGGCCCAGAAGGCCGCCATCGCCGAACAGCTGGCCCTGGCCAAGAAGAGTTTCGAGGTCGGCGCCGCCACCATCGTCGATACCCACGAGGCGCAGGCGCGCTACGACGCCACCGTGGCCCAGGAGATCGCCGCCCGCAATGCCCTCGACGTCAAGCAGCGCGCCCTGGAAAAGCTGATCATGGCGCCGGCGCCCAAGCTGGCCGGCCTGGCCGAGGCGGTCAAGGTCGGCCAGCCGCAGCCCAACGACATGGACGCCTGGGCCCGCCAGGCGCGGGACAACAGCCTGGCCGTGGCGGCCAGCCAGTCCGCCGCCGAGATCGCCCGCCGCGAGGTGGAGCGCCAGCGCGCCGGCTACCTGCCGACCGTGGACCTGAACGCCAGCTATACCGACACTCGCAATACCCTGAGCAGCGCGGGCACCGAGGTCGACAGCCGCAATGCGGTGGTCGGTGTCGTCCTGGGCTGGAACCTGTACCAGGGCGGAGCCACCGGTTCGCTGGTGCGCGAGGCGGTGGCCAACAAGGAAAAGGCCGTGTCCGATCTCGACAACACCACCCGCCAGGCCGAACTGGATGCCCGCTCGGCCTTCCTCGGAGTGGTCTCGGGTGCGGCACAGGTGAGCGCACTGGAGCAGGCGGTGGTGTCGAGCGAGGCGCAGTTGAGGTCGACCAAGCTCGGCCAGGAAGTCGGCGTGCGTACCGCGGTCGACGTCCTCAACTCCCAGCAGTTGCTCTTTTCCGCCAAGCGCGACCTTGCCTCGGCGCGCTACAGTGCCCTGATGAGCGGGCTGCACCTGAAGGCAGTCGCCGGCGCCCTGGCCGAGGCCGATTTGCAGGTTCTCGACGGTCTACTCAAGGATTGACGGCCTAACCCGCTCCTAGGGGGACGCTTTGTTTCGTCGTTCCATTGCGGGCGGGAACCCAGTCAAATCAATGAGCTGGATACCCGCCTGCGCGGGTATGATGAATAAAAGTGTTTCCCTAGAGTTTCGCCAGGGCGGGTTCCAGCAAGGCCATCACCTTTTCGGTGGCGCCCTTGTGGGTCCGGCTGAAATGGATGCCCGCCTCGGCCATGGCATGGCGCCGGTCGGGGTCCTGGTGCAGGCGTTTGACGGTCCGGGCCAGGTCTTCGGCGTCGGCGATCCGGAGCGCGGCGCCGTGCTCGATGGCACGTTCCGCGGCATCGAGGAAATTCCAGGTGTGCGGACCGATCAAGACGGGGCAGCCCATGTCGGCCGCCTCGATCAGATTCTGGCCGCCCAGCGGCATCAGGCTGCCGCCCACGAAGGCGACATCGGCGGCGGCGAAATAGGCCGCCATCTCGCCCATGCTGTCGCCCAGGAAGACCTCGGTCTCGCGCGTCACCGGCTCCTGCCGGCTGCGCCGGGCGAATTCCACGCCCCGGCTTTCCAGCATCGCGGCGACGGCGTCGAAGCGCTGCGGATGGCGCGGCACGACGACCAGGAGCAGGTCGGGGATGCCCAGCTCCAGGCAGGTGTCGAGGATCAGTTCCTCCTCGCCGTCGCGCGTGCTGGCGGCCAGGAAGACGAAGCGGCCGGCGAACAGTCGGCGCAGGACCTCGGCGCGCTCGTAGGTGTCGGCCGGCGCGGCGACGTCGAACTTCATGTTGCCGGTGACCTGGGGGTGCCG
>JAAXVP010000500.1 GCA_013335435.1 Thiobacillus sp.
CTGGCAGGCGGTCCCAGCGGCGACAAGAAGGTGGAATCACCGGCACGCTGACGGTACACAGAATCCACTGAAACGTCGCGCAGCACCTGGGCCTCGCTCCGGCAGCGTCCGCTCGCAAGGTCGCAGCGCTCGGCGAAGCGGCAGCCGGCGATCTCGGCGTCCGGCGCCGGCACCCGGCCGGGAATCTGCTCCAGCCGCTCGCCCCGACGCACCGCCGAAGGCAAGACCCGGAACAGGCGCCGGGTATAGGGATGCAGGGGCGTCTCGAACAGGCGTTCGCGCGTGGTCCACTCGACGATCTGGCCGGCATACATCACCGCCACCCGGTCGGCCATGTCGCGGGCGACGTCGAGATCGTGGGTGATCAGCAGCAACCCCATGCCGCGTTCCCGTTGCAGATCCTTGAGCAAGCCCAGTATCTGGGCCTGTACCGTCACGTCCAGGGCCGTGGTCGGCTCGTCGGCGATCAGCACGGACGGCTCGCCGGCCAGCATCATGGCGATCAGGGCACGCTGGCGCTGGCCGCCCGAGAGCTGCGACGGATAGGCATCGAGACGCTCCGCAGGCAGGCCGACCGCGGCCAGCAGCCGGGTGGCCTCGGTGCGCGCGGCCGGGCCGGCCAGGCCGCGATGCACGGCCAGGGATTCGCCGATCTGCTGGGCAATGCTGAGGACCGGGTTGAGCGAGGTCATCGGCTCCTGGAAGATCATCGCCAGGCGGCCGCCGCGCACCTCGCGCATGGCCCTTTCGGGCAGGTCGAACAAGGACTCGCCATCCAGGCCGGCGTCGCCGTCGGTGATGGCCGCGCCCTCGGGCAACAGGCGCATCAGGGCCAGGGCGGTCAGGCTCTTGCCGCAGCCGGATTCGCCGAGCAGGACCACGCATTCCTTTTCCGCCACCGCCAGGGAGACGCCGTCGACCGGCACCAGGCGGCGCGCGCCGGCGGCGATCTCGACGCGCAGGTCGTCGACGACCAGGCCGCGCCCGCTCACGAGCGGCTCCGGCCGCGCGGGTCGAGGGCGTCGCGCACGCTGTCGGCGAACAGGTTGGCGGCCAGGACCAGGACGAACATGAACACGAAGGCGGCGGCCAGCTGCCACCACACCACCGGCTCGCGCGCCAGTTCCAGGCGGGCGCCGTTGATCATGTTGCCGAAACTCATCATGCCCGGATCGACGCCGACCCCGACGTAGGACAGCACCGCCTCGGCCAGGACCAGGCCGGAGAAGTCCATCACCACCGAGATCAGGACGATGTGCTGGACGTTGGGCAGGACATGGCGCAACAGGATGCGGCGGTCCGACACCCCGAAGGCGCGCGCCGCGACGACATAGTCCAGTTCGCGCACCTTGAGGGTCTCGCCCCGGAGCAGACGGGCCAGGCCGGTCCAGTTGGTCATACCCAGGATCAGGCAGAGGAAGAGCAGGCGCAGGTCGGCCCGCTCGGCGCCGGTCTCGAACCAGTCCGGATGGGTCTCCAGCTGGGTCTGCATCATCAGCACGGCGGCGGCGATCAGGAGCACGCCGGGGATGGCGTTCAGGGTGGTGTAGAGGTATTGCACCAGGTCGTCGACCCGGCCGCCGAAGTAGCCGGCCGAGACGCCCAGGCCGATGGCCAGCGGCAGGGTCACCAGGGTGGTCAGGGCGCCGATCAGGACGCCGGTGCGGATGCTCTTCAGGGTGGCGTAGAGCACGTCCTGGCCGACCTTGTCGGTGCCGAAGACGTGATAATGGGG
>JAAXVP010000501.1 GCA_013335435.1 Thiobacillus sp.
CTCACCCCCGGCCCCTCTCCCCCAAGGGGCGAGGGGAGCGGAGCCCCTCCCCCCTCCGAGGAGGAGGGGTTGGGGAGAGGGGGCGTGTTTAGCGAATCTCGCCGCCCGCCTTCAGGGCCGCGATCCGTTCCTCGATCGGCGGATGGGTCATGAACAACCGCTTGAGGCCGCCGCCGCCACCGCCGGCGATGCCGAAGGCGGCCATCTTGTCCGGCAAGGGGGCCGGGTGCAGGTTGCCCAGGCGGGCCAGGGCGTTGATCATCTTCTGCCGCCCGGCCAGGCTGGCGCCGCCACGGTCGGCGCGGAACTCGCGCTGGCGCGAGAACCACATGACGATCATCGAGGCCAGGATGCCCAGCACCATCTCGGCGATGATCATGGTGACGAAGAAGGCCGGGCCGGTGCCGCGCTCGGTCTTGAACACCACCTTGTCGACCACGTAGCCGATCACCCGCGACAGGAACATCACGAAGGTGTTCACCACGCCCTGGATCAGGGCCATGGTCACCATGTCGCCGTTGGCGGCGTGGCTGACCTCGTGGCCCAGCACCGCCTCGGCCTCGTCGCGGGTCATGCTGTGCAGCAGGCCGGTGGACACGGCGATCAGCGAGCTGTTCTTGGTCATGCCGGTGGCGAAGGCGTTCACCTCGGGGGAATCGTAGATGGCCACCTCGGGCATCTTGATGCCGGCGGCCTGGGCCTGGCGGGCCACGGTCTGCACCAGCCAGCGCTCGTCGGCGTTGCTCGGCTCGGTGATGACCTGGGCGCCGACCGAGCGCTTGGCCATCCATTTGGAAATGGCCAGCGAGATGAAGGCACCGCCGAAGCCCATGATGGCGGCGAAGGCGAGCAGGTTGCCAAGGTCGAGGCCCTGCGCGGTCAGGTAGGGTTCGACCCCGAGCAGGCGCATGGTGATCGAGAGCACGAACACGATGGCCAGGTTGGTGGCCAGGAACAGCATGATGCGTTTCATGGCGGGACTCCATAGGATTGGATTGCGACACCGACCATCATAGGCGCATCGATTGATCAGTAAAATTCGATTGTTTCGTACAATCAGTTCGTAAATAACGAATAATCGACGCATGCTCAATTACAAGCAGCTGCACTATTTCTGGAACGTCGCCAAGGCCGGCGGCGTCACCCGCGCCGCCGAGCGCCTGCACCTGACGCCGCAGACCCTGTCCGGCCAGATCGCCCTGCTCGAAGACAGCCTGGGCGAGGCCCTGTTCCGCCGGGTCGGCCGCCGCCTGGAACTGACCGAGGCCGGCCGCCTGGCCCTGTCCTATGCCGAGGACATCTTCCGGACCGGCGGCGAACTGGAGGAGGTGCTGCGCGGCAGCCGGGGCGGCCGGCCATTGCAGTTCCGGGTCGGCATCGCCGACGTGGTGCCGAAATCGGTCGCCTACCGCCTGCTCGCCCCGGCCATGACGCTGCCCGATTCGATCCGCATCGTCTGCCGGGAGGACAAGCTCGACCGCCTGCTCGGCGAATTGGCCATCCATCGCCTCGACCTGGTCCTGGCCGACAGCCCGATGCCCGACCAGGCCGAGGTGAAGGGCTACAGCCACAAGCTGGGCGAATGCGGGGTCGCCTTCCTGGCCAGCCCGGCCCTGGCGGCGACGCTCCAGGGCGACTTCCCGGCCTGCCTGGACAACGCCCCGCTCCTGGTGCCCGGCGAGGGCACCGCCATGCGCGGCCACCTGATGCGCAGGCCTTCCAGCCAGCGCATCAG
>JAAXVP010000242.1 GCA_013335435.1 Thiobacillus sp.
TCCACCGCCTCGCCCTCGATCGTGAAGCCACGCACACGAAGCACGTTGTGCAGCGTCAGCCCGTACTTCAGGCAGTGCACGCCGCCGGAGTTCTCGGCCACGTTGCCGCCGATCGTGCAGGCGATCTGGCTCGACGGATCGGGCGCGTAGTACAGGCCGTAGGGCGCGGCGGCCTGCGAGATGGCCTGGTTGCGCACGCCCGGCTGGACCCGCGCGGTACGGGCCGCGGGATCGAGATTCAGGATCGACTTCAGCTTGGCCAACGAGAGCAGCAGGCCATCGGAGAGCGGCAGGGCGCCGCCCGACAGGCCGGTGCCGGCGCCGCGCGGCACCACGGGAATCTTGAGGCGATGACACAGGCGCATGACCGCCTGGACCTGCGCGACGCTGGACGGCAGGGCGACCGCCATGGGCAGCCGACGGTAGGCGGAAAGACCATCGCATTCGTAGGGTCTGAGGGCCTCGTCGAGGTGAAGCACGCAATCGGCGGGCAGGATGTCGAGCAGGCCGCGGACAAGCTGATTACGGCGGGCGGCGAGGACTTCGTCGGGCGTCGTCATGAAGACGGATTTCAACACGTGCGGCGGCCACTGCCAAGTCACCCGTTTGACGCCCCCGGTAACGCGCCGAATCGCGGTACCGGCAGGTGCCGCCACATTTTTCACAACACCTGTTTGATTGTGGGAATTTTTCCCATTAAACTACAGACCACCCGCACCATAACCCGACAACCCGATGGACCATTCCTGCCGCAAGGCCGAGGAGGAGATCATGATTCGAGCTCGTAAGCCCCGCTGGCTGGCATTGCTGTTGGTGCCATTCCTGCTCATTGCCGCCTATGCGGCCACCCTGTCGACGGCCTCGCTGAAGATGATCCCGGGCGAGACGTCCTATGTGACCGTCACCAACATCAAGGGCACGGTCAGACTCACGAACAGCAACCTCATGGCGGTGACGGCCACCTACGCCAGCGGCAAGGTCAAGGTCGTCGCCAACGCACCCGGCAGCGCCACCATCACGGTCAGGGACAAGAGCGGCTCGAAGAGCATATCGGTCACCGTGGTGCCCGCGATGACCGTGTCTCCCTCCTCCCTCACCCTCGCGGCCGGCGGTTCCGCCACCCTGACGGCGAGCAACCCGTTCGGCACGCTCAGCGTGGCCAGCTTCAACACGAGCTACGTATCGGCCAGCATCTCGGGCAACGTCGTCACCGTGACCGGTAAGGCCGCAGGCTCCACCAACATCGCCGTCAGCGACACCAAGAAGACCGTGATCGTCCCGGTCACCGTGACCGCCTCGACCGGCACTGGCACCGGCTCGCGCTATGCCGTGCTGGCCTGGAACGACCTCGGCATGCACTGCATGGATGCCGACTACTCGGTGTTCTCCATCCTGCCGCCCTACAACAACCTGCATGCCCAGGTGGTGGACAACAGCAGCGGCGCCATGGTGACCTCGGGCGTCAGCCTGACCTACGAGCCCCTGGCCGACCCGACCAACTCGATCAACAGCCATTCCAGCGGCAAGACCAACTTCTGGACCTACGTGTCGGCCCTGTTCGGTGTCAGCCTGCCGGCCGAGAAGGGCCTGGCCGGCAACTCCATGCCGAGCCAGTCGCCCCAGCCGCTCAAGTTCGACAGCGGCCTGCAGATGTTCGTCGCCGAAGGCATCCCGATCACCCCGGTGGACGATGCCGGTACCAAGAACCCCTATCCGCTGGTGAAGGTGGTCGCCAAGGACGGCTCGGGCAAGCAGATCGCCTCCGCGCGCGTCGTCCTGCCGGTTTCCGACGAGATGAGCTGCAAGTCCTGCCATGCCTCGACCAGCAGCTCGAACACGGCGCAGCAGGCCGCCCGCCCGGCCGCCGGCTGGATCTATGACGGCAACGCCGAACGCGACTACCGCCGCAACATCCTGCGCCTGCACGACGAGAAGTCCGCCGGCAGCGCGGCCTTCCAGAGCGCCCTGACCGCGAAGGGCTACAGCCCCGGCCTGCTGGCCTCGGCGGACAGCGGCCGGCCGGTCCTGTGCGCGGCCTGCCACGCCTCCAACGCCCTGCCGGGCACCGGCATCGCCGGCATCAAGCCGCTGACCCAGTCCATGCATGCCAAGCACGGCACCGTCATCGACCCGACCAACGGCCTGCAGCTCGACGCCACCAGCAACCGCAGCGCCTGCTACCAGTGCCACCCGGGCTCCACGACCAAGTGCCTGCGCGGTGCCATGAGCGCGTCGAGCATGCAGTGCCAGAGCTGCCACGGCAAGATGAGCAACGTCGGCAGCAGCACCCGCGTCGGCTGGTTCGACCAGCCGAATTGCCAGGCCTGTCACCATGACGGCAAGCGGGAGACGACAGCGGTATCCAGCAGCGGCACCCTTAACACCTGGTCCGATGCCCGCTTCGCCACCAACGCCAACACCCCGGTGACCGGCGTCTCGCTGTACCGCTTCAGCAAGGGCCACGGCGGCCTGCAGTGCGAGTCCTGCCACGGCGCCACCCATGCCGAGTACTCGGGTGCAGCCAAGGATCCCAACCTGCCGCTCAACCACTACAACGACAACCTGTTCTCGCAGGACATCCAAGGCCATGCCGGCACGGTCGAAGACTGCAAGATCTGCCATGCCAACCAGCCCGTGTCCATCAACGGCGGCCCGCACGGCCTGCACACCCTGGGCCAGAGCTGGGTGACCGGACACCACGACATGGTCAAGGGCATCCAGTCGAACTGCACCTACTGCCACGGCGCCGATTACCGGGGCGGCCCGCTCGCCACGGTGAAGGCGAACCGCAGCTTCAACATCGGCGACGGCCGGACCAAGGCGTACACGGCCGGGCAGCCGGTCGGCTGCTACGACTGCCACAACGGTCCGTCGGGAGGTTGATCAGGAACGCGCAGCCCCGATGCCAGCCTGAACGTCGGCAATAGACGTCCAGGCTCACCGGACAGGCCCCATGCCTCAGGCACGGGGCCTTTTTCATGCCTGCCCGGTTACAGCCTTACAAACGCCTGCCCAGCTGATCGAGCCGCAAGTCGAGGACGGCCTTCCTGTCGGGATGCTGGCGCTCATGCTCTTCCCGGATATTGCCGATTTCCATCAAGACTTCGAACGGGAAACCCTGGCGGTCGCCGCGATCGTCGTTAAGCAGTTCGTCGAAATATTTCCGGAACCCGTCCGGCTCGTTCCAGAGCAGGGCCGTCATGTCGATGATGCGGGGATATTGATCGATGGTCTGGCGCGGATAGATCGAAAAAGGCAGCTTGTTGCGCACCAGGTCGATCGCCTCCAGCGTGAGCTTGCTGGATTCGTACAGACCTTCGACATGGCTTTTGTTGTCGATCATTTTTCCCTCCCACCCGAAATACCCGAATGCCATTAATATAGCAAAACAGTCAACAATATCTCCCCTCGCATATCCCGGAAGCAAGCCCCGTCCGTCAGACCGGCCCGGTGGCGGCCAAGGGCAACCAGTCGGCGAAGGCCGCCGCCTGGCCGACAATGTCGCCGCCGGCATCGACCAGGTTCCAGACCCGTGCCTTGGCGACCCGGAAGCGCTTGCCGGTAGCCGACACGCGCACGCCGGCGTAGTCGTCGATGTAACCCTGGCTGGCCACCCGATCGAGCAGGCGTTGCCGTTCCGCGCGCGCCAACGGCTCGGCGGAATAGCGCGAAGGCAGGCGCACCAAGTCGGCCCAGGCCATTTCGAACAGGCGCTGGGCGGCCAGGTTGGCGTAGAAGAACACCGGATCGGCGCTGCCGTCGTGCGCCAGCACGACGAAGGGGGCGTGGTACAGGCGATAGGCCAGGTCGGCGCCGGCCGGCAACAATTCGCGGCCCAGCAGGCGCGAATGACTGGCCGCGATCAGGGCGGCATGCCCGGCCTGATATCGGTTCACGGCAGAGGGTTCGCAACGGTCTGGATTCATAGCCGGCTATTGAAAACCATTTCGGCCACCCCAGCCAAGCCCGCCCGCAGGCCGGGCCGTTGCGCCCCGCCATCGAGGCAAAATCATTGTATGGCTCACCGGATTGGCCTAAACAGAGAACAGTGCCTTCCGCACAGCCAACCAAGGAACACGAATGGCCTGCATTCAATGGGGTGTCGATTTCTACACCGGATTACCCGATGTCGATCAGCAGCACAACAAGCTGGTGGCATTGGCCAATCGCCTCTGCGAAGCGGCCAAGCATGATCCAGAGTTGCTGAGCCAGGCCTTCGAGGCGTTGAAGGACTACGTCGTCGAACACTTTTCCCTTGAGGAACGATTGATGGACGAAGCCGGCATCGACAGCGACCACATCCGCTATCACAAGCATGCGCACGCGCTGTTCGTGGCGAAGGTGGCCGAGCTATGGGAAGGGCGGAATGACGACGAGGGCGATACCCTGAACGAGATGCTGGCCTTCCTGACCACTTGGATCCTGCAGCACATCCTGCACACGGATCGCGAGATGGCCAGCGCGATCCACACCACGCTCGGCACCGAGGCGCCACACAACATGTTCACCCATTATTGACTCGGGTGACCAACCGGGCAGTGTCCTGTCCCGGTTTCGACAGCCCCTTCCACCACCACCAGATCCGCACCCCCAGCAATACAGTCAGCACCCCGGCATAGATGGCCGGCTGGGTGACGTCCAGCTTGACCAGCCACCAGTAGTGCAGCACGGCCAGGACGGCGGCCGGGTAGACCAGTTTGTGCAGCTTGGCCCAGTTGCGCTTGAGCGCCCGTATCGAGCGGTCGTTCGAGGTCGCCGCCAGGGGCACCAGGAGCAGGAAGGCCGCCATGCCGACGGTGATGAAGGGACGTTTGTAGATGTCTTTGAGGATGTCCGCCCAGTCGAAGAACTGGTCCAGCCAGAGGTAGGTGGTCAGGTGCAGGACACCGTAGAAGAAGGCATACAGGCCGAGCATGCGCCGGTAGCGCAACCACTGGGCCCGGCCGGTCAGGCGGCGCAGCGGCGTGATGGCCAGGGTGATGAGCAGGAAACTGAGCGTCCAGGTGCCCAGCGAGCGGGTGACGAACTCGATCGGATTGGCTCCCAGGCCGTGGCTGAATCCAAGCACGAACAGGCGCGCCAGGGGCAGCAGGCAGGCCAGGAACAGCCAGGTCTTGGGATGGCGCCACATCAGAAGTACCGGCGCAGGTCCATGCCGGCATACAGGCTGGCGACCTGTTCACCGTAGCCATTGAACGGCTCGGTCTTGCGCTTGAAGAACTCGCCGATGCGGCGCTCGCGCGCCTGGCTCCAGCGCGGGTGGTCGACCGCCGGGTTGACGTTCGAATAGAAGCCGTATTCGCGCGGTGCCGCCAGGTTCCAGGCCGTGGCCGGCTGCTTCTCGACGAAACGTATCCTGACGATGGACTTGGCGCTCTTGAAGCCGTATTTCCACGGCACGACCAGGCGCAGCGGCGCACCGTTCTGGTTGGGCAGCACTT
>JAAXVP010000243.1 GCA_013335435.1 Thiobacillus sp.
CCCCCCCCCCCCCCCCGGGGGGGGGGGGGGGGGGGGGGCACGGGACATGGCGGGAAGAAGGTTCATGATGTGAGGCCCCTGGCGTCCATGTCCCTCAGCACCAGGTCGAATCGTCCTTGCGCGTCCCGGACCAGGTTCACATGCTGGCCCAGGTCCAGGGTCGCGCCCACGTACTGCGCACAGATCGGCAATTCGCGGCCGCCGCGGTCGACCAGGACGGCGAGCCGTATGCGGTTCGGCCGGCCGTAGTCGAATACCAGGTTCATGGCCGCCCGGATGGTGCGGCCGGTGTAGAGGATGTCGTCGACCAGCAGGATGTTGCGGCCCTCGACGTCGAACGGGATGCTCGACGGCTTGGCTTCGGGATGCAGGCCGATGCGCGAGAAGTCGTCGCGGTAGAAGGCGATGTCGAGGACGCCGCGCGGGACATCGACGCCCAGGCGCTCGACCAATGCCTCCATCACCCAGACGCCGCCGGTGTGGATGCCCAGCATCGCGCTGTCGGGATTCAGGTTGGGCCGGATCTTCTCGGCCAGTTCGTCGATGAGTCGGTTCGGATCGGGTAGGTTCATTTTCTGCTCGAAAAATGGTCTTGCAGGATTTCCTGGGCGGCCAGGCTGTCGACCGCCGCCTTGTGGTCGCGGATCGAGCGGCCCGCCTCGCGTAGCCGGCGCTCCGCCTCGACCGAGGTCAAGCGCTCGTCGACCAGCCTGACCGGCAGGCCGAAACGGCCGTTCAACTGGTTGGCGAAGCGCCGGCAGCGCTTCGAGAGGTCATGCTCCTCGCCATCCAGGCTCATGGGCAGGCCGACCACCAGCTCGACCGGCCGCCATTCGCCGATCAGCGCCCCGATCCGGGCGAAGCGCGGCGCATTGGCCTCGCCGGAGATGGTTTCGAGCGGGTGCGCCATGCGCGTCTCCCACTCGCCCACTGCGACGCCGATCCGCTTCTCGCCGAAATCGAAGGCCATGACGGCGCCTTTCATCGCGGGAGCGGCAGCGGGTTCGCCCATCAGGCGTGGCCGGCCTCTTCCGAGAGCATGGAAGGGTCGATACCTAGAAGTTGCATGGCCGCGAAGAAACGCTCCTCGGGCGGCAGGTCGAAGATCAGGGCCGGGTCGGCCGGCACGGTCAGCCAGGCGTTCTGCTTGATCTCCGATTCCAGTTGGCCGGGGCCCCAGCCGGCGTAGCCGAGGGCGACGATGATCTCCTCCGGGCCGTCGCCATGGCCGGCCGCCTCCAGGATGTCCTTGGAGGTAGTCAGGCCGACCCGGTCGTTCACCGACAGGGTGGAATTCCAGTGCCCGAGCGGACGGTGCAGGACGAAGCCGCGCTCGACCTGGACCGGGCCGCCGAAATAGGCCGGCAGGTTCTTCAGGCGCTCGTCCTCCAGGGTGATGCCGATCTGCTCGAACAGCTTGTCGAGGGACAACTCGATGGGCCGGTTCACCACCACGCCGAGGGCGCCATCCGCGTTGTGGTCGCAGATGTAGGTCAGGGCCCCGGCGAAATTGGGGTCCGTCATATTGGGCATGGCGATCAGGAAATGATCGGTGAAATTGGCGTTTTCCATGGTCGCGGATTGTACCCCTCCATGACGGCCCGCAACATGACGTTAGAATGGTCGAAATGGACAGTTCCCTGGTCTGGTTCCGCCGCGACCTCCGCCTCGAAGATCATGCCGCCTTGCACGCCGCCCTGACGGCGGGCGGGCCGGTGCATTGCGCCTTTGTGTTCGACACCGACATCCTCGACGGCCTCGCGGATCGTGCCGACCGGCGGGTGGTCTTCATCCATGCCGGGGTCGCAAAGCTCAAGGCCGAACTGGAACGCCATGGCGGCGGCCTGCACGTCGTACATGGCCCGGCCCGTACCGCCATCCCGGCCCTGGCCGGACGCCTGGCCGTCGCCGCCGTGCATGCCAACCGGGATTACGAACCCGCTGCGCGCCGGCGCGACGCGGCGGTCGCCGAGGCCCTGGCCGGGCAGGGGCGCCGCCTGGCGCTGCACAAGGACCAGGTCATCTTCGACACCGACGAGGTGCTCACCGGAGCCGGCCGGCCGTACCACGTATTCAGCCCCTACAAGCGCGCCTGGCTGGCCCGGCTGACCCCGATCCAGCTGGCCCCGTACCCCATAGCCGAACATCTCGGCCGCCTCGCCCGGGCCGGCACCGCCGCCATGCCCAGCCTGAGCGACCTCGGCTGCCATCCCGTCGACCTCGACCTGGCGGACCCGGACGCCCTCTGGCGCGCCTTCCAGTGCCGCATCGACAGCTATCACGAAGCGCGCGACTACCCAGCCCTGGACGCCACCTCGCACCTGTCGGTCCACCTGCGCTTCGGCACCCTGTCGATCCGGGAACTGGCGCGTTTCGCGCATGAACGGGGCAGCGCGGGCGCCCAAGCCTGGCTGGCCGAACTGATCTGGCGCGAGTTCTACCAGATGCTGCTCTGGCACTATCCGGACACCGTCGAGCACGCCTTCCAGGCGAAATTCGACGCCATCGAATGGCCCAACCCGCCCGGCCATTTCGAGGCCTGGTGCGCGGCCCGCACCGGCTACCCCATCGTCGACGCCGCCATGCGCCAGCTCGACCGCACCGGCTTCATGCCCAATCGGTTGCGCATGGTCGCGGCCTCCTTCCTGGTCAAGGACCTCCACTGCGACTGGCGCCTGGGCGAACGCTGGTTCGCGGCGAAACTGCTCGACTACGACCAGGCCGCCAATGTCGGCAACTGGCAGTGGTGCGCCTCCACCGGCACCGACGCGCAACCCTGGTTCCGCATCTTCAACCCGGTCAGCCAGTCGGAGAAGTTCGACCCCGAGGGCCGCTACATCCGCCGCTGGCTGCCCGAACTCGCCGGCGTGCCGGACCGCCATATCCATGCGCCCTGGACGCTGCCGGGCGAACAGTGGCGCCGCTTCGACTACCCGCCCCCCCTGGTCGACCATGCCCGTGCCCGCGCCGTCACCCTGGAGACCTACAAGGCATGCCGCTGACCGCCACCCTGCACGTCCACCCGGCCACGCCCTGCCCGGCCGTGACCGCCGGCACCGTCGAACTGGCCTGGAACCCCGACGGCAGCCTGGGCCTGGCCTACCGCCTGGCCGTCGAGCCCGCCTCCTTGCGCCTGCCCGCAGCGGCCGTACCCGGCCGCGTCGACGGACTTTGGCGCCATACCTGTTTCGAGGCCTTCGTCATGGCCGATGCCGGGCCGGGCTACCGGGAATTCAACTTCGCCCCCTCGGGCCAGTGGGCCGCCTACGCCTTCACCGCCTACCGGTACGGCGGCCGCGACCTGGCCATGCCGGCCCCGGCCATCGCCTGCCGCCGGGATGCCGGCGGGCTGGAACTGGTGGCCGTCCTGCCCGCCGCCGCCCTGCCTGCGGGCCGCCTGCGCCTGGGCTTGTCGGCGGTGGTCGAGGATGCCGCCGGCACTATCGGCTACTGGGCGCTCCGCCACCCGCCCGGCAAGCCCGACTTCCATCATACTGACGCCTTTGCCCTAGTCCTGCCCCGACCATGAAATTCGGCCTCGACCGCCTGCTCGAAGAACCCGCCCTGCGCGCCCCGCTCAAGGGCCGCCGGGTCGCCCTCTTGGCCCACCCGGCCTCGGTGACCGCCGACCTCAGCCACGCCCTGGACGCCCTGGCCGCCCTGCCCGAGATCGAGCTGACCGCCGCCTTCGGCCCCCAGCACGGCCTGCGCGGCGACAAGCAGGACAACATGATGGAGTCGCCCGACTTCGTCGACCCGGTCCTGGGCATCCCGGTGTTCAGCCTGTACGGCGAGGTGCGCCGGCCGACCGACGCCATGATGGCCAGCTTCGACGTCCTCCTGGTCGACCTGCAAGACCTCGGCTGCCGCATCTACACCTTCATCACCACCCTGCGCTATGTGCTCGAAGCGGCGGCCAAGCACGGCAAGTCGGTCTGGGTGCTGGACCGGCCCAACCCGGCCGGCCGGCCGGTCGAGGGCCATACCCTGCGGCCGGGCTGGCAGAGCTTCGTCGGCGCCGGACCGATGCCCATGCGGCACGGCCTCACCCTGGGCGAGATGGGGCGCTGGTTCATGCGCGAGTTCAACCTCGACCTGGACTACCGGGTGATCGAGATGCAGGGCTGGCAACCCGAGGCGGCGCCCGGCTACGGCTGGCCGCTGGCCGAGCGGACCTGGATCAACCCGAGCCCGAACGCCCCCAACCTGGCCATGGCGCGCTGCTACGCCGGCACCGTGATGCTGGAGGGCACCACCCTGTCGGAGGGACGCGGCACCACCCGGCCGCTGGAGCTGTTCGGCGCTCCGGACCTCGATGCCCGCGCCGTCCTGGCCGCGATGCATGAGATCGCGCCGCATTGGCTGGAGGGCTGCAAGCTGCGCGAGTGCTGGTTCGAGCCGACCTTCCACAAGCATGCCGGGCAACTCTGCGCCGGCATCCAGATCCACGTCGAGCACGGCCATTACGACCATCTCGCCTTCAAACCCTGGCGCCTCATGGCCCTGGCCTTCAAGGCCATCCGGACGCTACGGCCGGACTATCCGCTCTGGCGCGACTTCCCCTACGAATACGAGCACGACCGCCTGGCCATCGACCTGATCAACGGCAGCCCCAGCCTGCGCGACTGGGTGGACGACCCGGCCACGACGCCCTGGGATCTGGAGATCGTCGCCCTGGCCGACGAGGCCTCCTGGCAGGAGGCACGGGAAGACCTGCTGCTGTACCGCTGACGGATCAGGAATACAACGCGGTCAGTTTATGGTGCTCGGCACCATGCTGGATGCGGTCGCCGATCGCCCCCACCAGGACGCGGACCTCCTGCGCCGTGAGATCCTTGAAGCGCTCGTGCACGGCGCGCAGGGCGGCGAAATCGGTCGAGGAACCGACCCAGTCGTCATGCGATTTGTACAGATGGTGCAGCAGCTCCGTGGCCTCGCCGTAGATGTCACGCAGCTTGTGGTTCTGCCGCCGGTCGGGAGTATGGGTATCCATGATGGCCTCCTTTCCACAATGAAAACCTGAGCTTGCAGCATAGCAGGCCGGTCCCGGCCGGCCACCGTCCGGGTGACGGCCGGTCACCCCGGCGGGCGGCCCAGGCCATCGCGGGTGGTCGGGTAACGCAGGCGGTAGCGCAGCTCCCGCTTGATCCGGTCGTTGCTCAGGCGGCGCGATTCCGACAGAAAGGTCCGCATGGCCGGAGTCACCGCCGCCATCACCTCGTCTCGCGACAGCCTGGGCGGCCGAGCCACGCCGACATGGTCGGCCACCTGATCGAACCAGTCGCCCATCTTCAGGCCGCTGTCGTCGACCGCGTTGTACAGACGGTTGCGGCCGCCCCGGAACAGGGCCGCGACCGCCAGGCCGGCGAGGTCCTCGGCGTGGATGTGGTTGGTGTGGATATCCTCCTCCGGCAGCAGGGCGGGCAGCCCCTTCCTGAC
>JAAXVP010000244.1 GCA_013335435.1 Thiobacillus sp.
TGTATCACGACCTGGGGTGCGTCCTTCGCCAACGGCAGACGCAGCACGAACTCGGCCCCGCAGTCCGGACGGTTGGCCGCGGTGATGTGGCCTCCGTGAGCATTGGCGATCGCCCGGCAGATGGCCAATCCCAGGCCGCTACCGCGCCCGCCATCTGCCGTCGGCGAGGCTCGAACTCGCCCCGGGAGCCAAGGCCGGCGTCCTCGCCATCATCGGCGAGCAGGACATCATCGGCTTCTCGTTCGATGGGTCGGCTCCGGTGACCATCAACGTGCCGACCGCCCTCCCGACGATCACCCATCCGCTCGTGATCGACGGCTACAGCGTCGCCGATGCGAGCGTCAACACCGCCGTGACGGGCACGAACGCGTTCGGCGGCCAGCCAATCGGCGCCGACCTCGAAGCGGACCAGATAGATCTCCTCCTCCGGCATCGCCTCGGCGTGGCCGACGTTGACCACCACGCCGCGGACGCCGGCGGCGGCCAGCAGTTCGCCCGGCGCGATGCCGGGGATGGCGCTGTCGCCGGTCTCCTCGACCGGGTCGTTGTAGATATCCAGGGCGGAATAGACCAGATCGCCCATCTCGAATCGGCTCATGTCGGTTTCCTCGCAATGGCGGCGCTTGGGCGCCGGTCAGGGAAATGCAGCAATCGCCGTGCCATCAGCTGCGGTAGGCGACGATGCTCTGGCTGAGGCCTTCGAGACGGTCGAGCAGGTCGAGGCGCAGGGCCTCCATCTCGCCCAGGCGCGCCACGGCCTGTTCGCCGTGCCCGGCCATCTTCATGGCGGCGAGTTCGCGCGCCAGGGTATGGACGCGTTCATGGATCGCCTTGATGTTCCGGAACTCCGGCAGGTCGCCGTAGTGGTCGCCACCGGTGCCGTGGTACCAGCGGCCGAACCGGCAGGATTGCGGGTTGAGCGGCGGCAGGGCACGTTCCGCCTCGGTTTCCGCCTGCAGCCAGGCGGCCAGGGCATCGATCCAGCGGCTATGGTCGAACCCGGCGATCAGGATGGGCAGGTCCTGCTTCGGATAGCGCATGCGCGCGGCCCGCCGCCAGGCCTCGTGGGGGCGCCAGCCGGCCACCCAGCCCGGCACCGCGTCGGCCGGCATCGGCCGGGCGATGGCGTAGCCCTGGGCGAGGTCGCAGCCCAGGTGCAGGAGCAGGATGCCGTGTTCGATCTCCTCCACGCCCTCGGCGATGACCTGGCGCTTGAAGGCCTGGGCCAGGCCGATGATGCCGTCGACGATGGCCAGGTCCTCGGAGTCGCGCAGCATGTCGCGCACGAAGGACTGGTCGATCTTCAGGGTCTCGGCGGGCAGGCGCTTCAGGTAGCTGAGGGAGGAATAGCCGGTGCCGAAGTCGTCCAGGGCGAAGCTGACGCCCAGGCGCCGGCAACCGTCGATCAGGCCGGTGATGTGGAGGAGGTCGTCGAGCGCGCTGGTCTCCAGGATTTCCAGTTCCAGATTGCCGGCCGGTACCGCGATATGGCGCGACAGGGCGGCGGCCAACTGGTCGGTGAAGTCCGCGCTCTGCAGGTGGCGGGCCGAGATGTTCACGCTCACCGCCAGGTCGAGGCCGTCCTGGCGCCAGGCCTCCATCTGGGCCAGGGCGGTCTCGATCACCCAGTTGCCGAATGTGGCGGACAACTCGGTCTCGTCGATCAGGCTGAGGAAGTCGGCCGGCGGCAGCAGGCCGCGCTCGGGGTGCTGCCAGCGGATCAGGGCCTCGGCGCCGACCACCTTGCCCTGGCGCAGGTTCACCTTGGGCTGGTAATGGAGGCGGAACTCGCCCGCCGCCAGGCCTTCCTGGATTCGGCCCATGGCCTCGCGGTGGACGCGCGCGCGGCGATCGTGCTCGGGATCGAACAGGTGGTAGCGGTTGCGGCCGCTTTCCTTGGCCACGTACATGGACTGGTCGGCATGGCGAAGCAGGGTGTCGGGGTCGGTGTCGTCGAGCGGATAGACGGCGACCCCGATGCTGGCCGACATCGCCACCATGTGGCCGGCCACCTCGTAGGGCGAGGCGATCACGCGCAGGAGACGGTCCAGGGTGTGCCGGCACTCGTCCAGGTCCTTGAGTCCGGCGAGCAGGATGACGAACTCGTCGCCGCCCAGCCTGGCCACGGTATCGCCGGCGCGCAGGCCCAGGGTGAGGCGGTTGGCCACCTCGACCAGGAGCTGGTCGCCGGCCTCGTGGCCGTAGTTGTCGTTGACCGGCTTGAACTCGTCCAGGTCCAGGTAGCACACCGCCATCATGTCGCCGCCGCGCCGGGTCTGGGCCAGGGCGACGTGCAGGCGGTCGGCCAGGAGCACCCGGTTGGGCAATTGGGTGAGGGCGTCGTAGTGGGCGATCTGTTCGAGGTGCTGCTGGTGCGCCTTGATCTGGGTGATGTCGGTGAATACGCCGACGTAGTAGCCGCGTCCGCCGCTCTGGGCCGGCACGGCGGTGATGGCGAGCAGTTCGACGAACAGTTCGCCGCTCTTCTTGCGGTTCCAGATCTCGCCGCGCCAGGCGCCGGTCTCCAGCAGGGAGGCCCACAGGTCGGCGAAGAAATCGTCCGGGTGGTGGCCGGATTTCAGCAGGGAGGGATCGTGCCCGATCACTTCGTCGCGGTCGTAGCCGGTGACCGTGCAGAAGGCCGGGTTGACGTCCAGGATGCGGGCGTCGGCGTCGGTGATCAGGATGCCCTCCTGGGCATGCTCGAACACGCTGGCGGCGAGGCGCAGCCGGTCCTCGCCCCGCTTGCGCGCGGTGATGTCGGTGGATACCCCGCAGATGGCGTAGACGCTGCCGTCCTCGTGGCGCAGCGGCACCTTCACGTTCAGGAAGCTGCGCTGCTCGCCGGTGGCCAGGTCGAGGTCGTCCTCTTCGCCGGCGACCCGTTCGCCCAGCTCGATCACCCGGCGGTCGAGCGCCCGCAGCCTGGCCGCCGTTTCGGCATCGAAATAGTCCGCGTCGGTGTGGCCGACCACGTCCCGGCCGAACAGCTCGCGCACCTGGCGGTTGGCGTACTGGTAGCGGTAGTCGGCGTCCTTGATGAAGATGTGCGCCTCGACGTTGTCCAGGATGGTGTTGAGCTTCTGTTCGTTTTCCTGCAGCCGGTCGAGGTAGGCGCGTTCCTGGGTCTGGTCGCGGAACACCAGGACCGCGCCCAGGATGGCCGAGCCGTCCTGGCTGCGGATCGGCGCCGCGCTGTCGGCGATCGGCCGCTCGCTGCCGTCGCGGGCGATCAGCAGGGTGTGGTTGGCCAGTTCGACGATCAGGCCCTCCCGGAACACCCGTTCGACCGGGTTGGCCGCCGGCTCACGGGTGGTCTCGTTGACGATCCGGAACACCTCCGGCAGGGGCCGGCCCCGCACCTCCTCGGTGTCCCAGCCGGTGAGCTGCTCGGCGACCGGGTTGAGGTAGGCGATGCGGCCGTCCGCATCGGTGGTCATCACCGCGTCGCCGATCGAGGCCAGGGTGACCTGCAGGCGCTCCTTTTCCATGGTCAGGGCGGCGCGCGCCTCGGCGATGGCCGCGGCCATGCCGTTGAAGGTCTCGATGGAATGGCGCAATTCGGGGCTGCCCTGGGGCGCCACCCGGGCGGACAGGTCGCCCGTCTCGAGCGCCCGGGTGGCCCTGTCGAGGGCGCGCAGGGGGCGCAGGCCGGAATGCAGGATCAGCCAGATGCCGACGAAGTCGAGGCCGATGGCCAGGGCCAGGATGGCCAGGTGCTGGACCAGGCGTGTCCAGGCCCGGTTCACCGCCGGTTCGGCGGTCAGGGTGATGGTCAGGCTGCCGTAGCTGCGCCCGCCGATCACCGCGTCGGTCGTCGCGCTCGGATCGGTCAGGCCCATCCAGGCGGAGAACCAGGCCGGCGCCCGCCGGCCGACCGGTTCGTCATGGCTGGACAGGACCGCGCCGGAGGAAGTGTCGCGGTAGACCAGGCTGGCGACCAGCGGTCGCCGCACCATGCGGTCGAGCGACTGTTGCAGGGAGGCGAAATCGCCGATCACCAGCAGTTCGGCCAGGGTCGGCGGCAGGCTGTTCAGTTCGGCCTGGAGCTGGGCGTCCAGGTCGGTGCGCGCCTCCTCGGCGTCGCGCTGGGCGGAGGAATAGAGCATGACCGAGCCGGCGATGAGCAGGGCCAGGCTGGCGGTGACCAGCAGGCGGCCGACGAAGGGTATCCGGTCCCAGAGCCGGAGCAGGGGATTCCCCACTTACTCGATGTCCTTCACCACGGTGTTCCTGTAGAAGTCCAGGTAGTTCTGGTAGTCCTTCTGGCTGCCCGCCAGGAAGCCGTAGGGCGGCTTCTGCTGGATCACGGCGGCGCTGGCTTCGAGCACTTTGATGCCTTCCGGGTCGCCATGCATGCCGGCGAAGGCGTTGCGCACCGCCTCGCTGACCGTCTTGGCCACGCGCGGGTGCGCGGCGATGGGCAGGTTGTCGTAGGGCACCGATTCCCAGAGTACCCGGTAGCGCAGGTTCTCGCGCGCCGCGAAGGCCTTCATGACCTGGTTGTTGACCCCGGCGGCGATCACCTTGCCGGCCTTGAGCTGGCCCATGATGCCTTCCTGGTTGCCGCCGAACACGGGCGTGACGGCGATGCCGGAGCGGATCAGGTGGTCCATGGGTACGGCATAGCCGACGAAGGCGGCCTTGGAGGGAAAGCCCACCTCGCGGCCGCCGAGATCGGCCAGGGTCTTGACGGGAGCATCTTCCAGAGCGACCACCTGACCACGGATCGCCTCCTCGCGCGGCTTCAGGATGACCTGATAGTTCTGCGCCAGATTGGCGGGCTTGAACAGATGGTTGGAATAGGTGAAGTCGTACTCGCCCCTGGCGATGGCGGCGCTAGACTCCTGACCGGTACGGGCCACCTTGAGTTGCAGGTCGACGCCGGCCTTCCTGCCGACGTAGTCGAGGATGGGATTCCAGTATTCCGCGGTCAGCACCGGGCTGCGCTGGGACAGGACACCGAAGGAATAGGTCTCGGCCGCCTGCGCGGGCAGGCCGAGCAGCAGGGCGAAGCAAAAGAGGATCTGGCGTGTCATATTCCGATTCCTTGCGGGACAGCAAGGATATATCGACAGCGGGGAATATATCTTAAGGCGGACGGGGTGGGATCAGCCCAGCAGCACCGTATAGGCACGGCGCAACAATTCCAGTTCGACCGGGGTGCTGTCGCGTGCCTCGGTGATGGCGACGAAGCGGGCGCCGAGCGCTTCCGCCTCGGCGAAGGGCGGGTCCAGGGTGGCCACTTCGGCGAGCTGCACGGTGATCGGCCCGGCCGGGGTCTGCACCGTGGCATGGAATTCCGGTTCCGGCTTCAGGCTGCCGGTGGCCAGACCGAGCTGGCGCTCGGCCTCGCGGACAACCAGGATGGAACTTACTTCAGGATCGGCACGTATGGTACCTCTACCCTCAATACAT
>JAAXVP010000502.1 GCA_013335435.1 Thiobacillus sp.
GATCTCGGCGCTCGGTGCCGGCGGTCTTGGGTTTGGTGTTGCTGGGTGGGCGCGGCATCATTTTCGACAGGATGCTGGTGTTGGCGGCCGCGGCGCCGTTGCTGCTGGTGGGCGAGAAGCGCAGCGCGGTGTTGGGCACCAGCAGGACGTCCTTGCGTTCCAGCGCGGTGATGGTGGCGGTGACCGTCATGCCGGGGCGCAGGCTGAGGTCGCTGTTGTCGACATCCAGGTAGGTCAGGTAGGTGACGACGTTGTCGGTGATGGTCGAGCCGAAGCCGACCCGGGTGATGCGGGCGGGGAAGCGGCGGGTCGGATAGGCGCTGACGGTGAAGCTGGCCGCCTGGCCGACCTTGACCACGCCCACGTCGGCCTCGTCGACGTACACCCACAGGCGCAGCCGGGTCAGGTCCTCGGCCACGGTGAACAGCGTCACCGCCTGGAGCGAGGCCGCCACGGCGTTGCCGGGGTCGACGTTGCGGGTCAGGATCACGCCGTCGGCGGGCGCCCTGATCGAGGCCTTGGACAGGTTGGTCCGGTCGGTGGACAGGGCCGCCCGGGCGTCGCTGACGCTGGCATGGCCGCTGGCCGCATCGGCCTGGGCGCGTTCGAGCGCGGCCCGGGCGCCATCGAGCTCGGCCTTGGACGGCACCTTGCCGCCCGACAGGCGGGCCACTTCCTCGAAGCGGGCCAGGGTGGCCCGGGCCTCCTTCACGGTCGCCAGGGTCTGGGCAACCTTGGCGTCGGCCCCGGCCAGGGATGCGCGCGCGCGCAGGATCTGGTCGCCCAGCTTGGCGGTATCGAGTTCGACCAGCACCTGGCCTTTCTGGATGCGGTCGTTGACGTCGACATTGACCTTCAGCACGGTGCCCGATAGTTCGCTGCCGATGTTGATCGAGCGGGTCGGCTGCACCGTGCCGTTGGCGGTGACGGTCAGGGTCAGGTCGCCGCGCGCCGCCGGCTGGGTGATGTAGCTGGGCGCGGCATTGGCGCTCTTGCGCACCTGCCAGTAGACCAGGCCGGCGACCACCAGCAGCACCAGGGCGACGCCGGCCCAAAGGACGGGACGGCGATACCAGGGGCGCGGCGCCGGCTCGTCGAGCAGGCCGGCTAGGTCGGCGTCCGTGTCCGGGCTGGCCGCCAGGGGGGCGGAAGGGGGAGGGGGGCGGGTCATGGTGGCGTCCGGGTCTGTGCTTCGCTGGCGGTATGCGCCGTGTTGCCGCCGTCGGGTTGCCAGCCGCCGCCCAGGGCCTTGTACAGGCGCACGTGGTCGGCGGCCAGGTCGGCGCGGGCGCCGGCCACGCTGTCCTGGGCGTTGAGCTGGTTGCGCTGGGTCTCCAGCACGGTCTGGAAATCGACCAGGCCGCTGGCATAGCTTTGCCGCGCCATCAGGGCGGCGTTGTCGGCCGCCTCGGCGGCCTGTTGCAGGCGCAGCAGGCGTTCGCGGTCGCCGCGCAGGGCGATCAAGGCGTCCTCAACCTCCTTCAAGGCCGTCAGCACCACCGCCTGGTAGGTCATCTGGGCCTGTTCCAGCGCGGCCTGCTGGGCCCGGACCTGGGCCCGCCCGGCGCCGCCGTCGAACAGCGGCATGGATACCCCGGCCAGCACGGCGCTGACCACCGAGGCGGCATTGGTCAGCGCCCCCAGGGCCAGGGCGT
>JAAXVP010000245.1 GCA_013335435.1 Thiobacillus sp.
CGAACAGCAGGCGGTTGGCCAGGCCGGTGAGGGGGTCGTGGTAGGCCAGCCATTGCAGGCGCTCCTCGGACTGCTTGGCATGGCTGATGTCCGAGCACAGCGAGATATAGCCGGTGACCCGGCCGTGTTCGTCGCGCAGGCTGTTGATGGTTTGCCAGCTCGGATAGACCTCGCCGTTCTTGCGCCGGTTCCAGACCTCGCCCTGCCAGTAGCCATGCTGTTCGAGGTCGTGCCACATGGCCGCGAAAAAGGCGCGGTCGTGGCGACCGGAGCCGAGGATGCCGGGATTGTGGCCGATCAGTTCGGCCTCGCCGTAGCCGGACATCCGGGCAAAGGCCGGATTGACGGCCAGGATGCGCGGCCGGGTGTCGGTGACGACGATGCCTTCGCGCGTGTACTCGAACACCTTGGCGGCCTGCCGGAGCTTGGCCTCGGCCTGCTTGGCCCCGGTGATGTCCAGGAATACCCCGTCCAGCCAGTCGACCCGGCCACCGAGGTCGCGGTGGGCGCGGCCGTGTTCGAGTATCCAGCGCACCTGGCCGTTCGCCCTGACGATGCGGTATTCCAGGACATAGGGGCGGCCGGCGGAGACGCAGTCGTTGACCTCGCGATCGACCTTGTCGACGTCGTCCGGGTGGATGAGGCTGGCGAAATGGCGCCGGTGCTCGATGAAATCGCTGGCCGGGTAGCCGCTGAGGTCGAGGATGTGGTCGCTGATGTAGTGGACCGTCCAGTCCTGGTCCAGGGCGCAGCGGTAGACCGCGCCGGGGATGTTGGTGACCAGGGTGCGGAAGGCCTCTTCCCTTTGCGCCAGTTCATCCTGGGCGCGGCGCAGGGTGCGATTGGTGCGCAGGGCATGGAACAGGGCCAGGCTGATGATCAGGATGATGGCGCCGCCGGCGAGGGCCAGGTTGCGGCCGTAGCGCACGACGACATCGCGCATGGTGATCGGCAGGTGTTCGTAAGGCCCCAGGCGGGCGCGCAGGAACAGGTCGTCGATCGGCTGGTAGGTGAGCGGCACGGTCCAGCCGTGCAGGCCGGCGCTGCGCGCGGCCGGATCGTCCGGGGCCATGGCCAGAAGGGCGATGAGCACCTGCCGGGTGACCTCGTCGGGGGTGCCGTCGACGCGGGCGATGGGCCATTCCGGGTACAGCTGCGTGCTCAGGATGTAGGGGAAGCCGGCGACGCGGCGCGGGTTGATGATATGGAAGTCGCCCAGACGGATACGGCCCTCGGTGGCCATGTGTTCGAGCAGGTCGGTGCGTACGAAACCGGCATCGGCGTAGCCGGACTGGATGCCGAACACCACTTTCTCGTGGTTGCCGGTTTCCTCGATCGAGGCGGTATCGGTACGCAGGTCGACGCCCTGGTCGAGGGCCTCGCCCAAATGGACCTGCCAGCCGCCCAGGCTGGAGTAGTCCGGGATCAGCAGGCGCTTGCCGCGCAGGTCGGCGTAGCTGTTCAGGTCGGTGCGGTCGGCGCGGGCGATGGCGACGCCGCCGAAACGGTCCAGGTTGCCGGTGGGGCCGACCATCACGCGGGTGGCGATCCGGTTGGCGGTGCCGGCGATGGCCATTTCGGTGTAACTGCCGGGGTTGGTGATGACGAACTGGATGGTCCGCCTGCGCGCCGCTTCGCTGAGTTCCTGCCAGGTCATGGGCGCGAGTTCGAACCGGAGCGGCTGCAGGCGCCGGTTCAGGTAATCGACGTGGCTGGACCATTCCGCGACCGCCGCCTCCTTGCCGCGATAGGCGAGCACGCCGATGCGGTAGGCCTCGTCGGCGTAGGCCAGCCCGGCGCCGAGCAGCCAGATCGCGACCAGGCCGATCAGCTGTCTTGCGTATCCCTCCATGCGACTGTCTCCCTTTTCGGTCGCCAACGCTTCAGGCGCAACGAGTTGCTCACCACGGATACCGACGACAGGGCCATGGCCGCCCCCGCGATCACCGGATTCAAGTAGCCGAGTGCGGCCAGCGGCAAGGCCATTACATTGTAGAAAAAGGCGAAGAACAGGTTCTGGCGGATTTTCCGCATCACCGCGCGGGACAGCTCGATGGCGTCGGCGACGGCGGCGAGATCGTTGTGCATCAGGGTGATGTCGGCCGCCGCCATGGCGATGTCGGCGCCCGAGCTCATGGCGAAGCCGATGTCGGCGCCGGCCAGGGCGGGGGCGTCGTTGATGCCGTCGCCGGCCATGGCGACGACTTGGCCGGCGGCCTTCAGGGCCGCCACCGCGGCGGCCTTGTCCTGCGGCTTGACGTTGGCGCGCCAGTCGGCGATGCCGGCGGCCTGGGCGATGGCGGCGGCCGTATGCTCGTTGTCGCCGGTCAGCATGACCGGCCGGATGCCGGCCGCTTTCAGGCGGGCGACGGCGGCGACCGAGGTCGGGCGCAGGCGGTCGGCAAGGGCGAAACGGGCGAGGGGGAGGCCGTTTTCGCTGAGCTGGACCCAGGTCGCTGCCATGCCCGCGCCTGCCGCGGACGCTTCGACACGGGCCAGCTTGAGCGCCCGGCCCGCCACCATGCCGCTCACCCCTTCGCCCGGCAGGTTGATGAATTCCGTCACCGGCGGTATGGCCAGGTTGCGCGCTTGCGCCGCAGCGAGGACGGCGCGCGCGATCGGGTGCTCGCTACCCTGTTCCAGGCCGGCGGCCAGGGCGAGCAGCATGTCGTCGTCGGGTTCCATGGCGACCAGGGCAGGCCGGCCCTCGGTCAGGGTTCCGGTCTTGTCGACCGCCAGGATATCGACCCGTTCGGCCTTCTCCAGCACTTCGGCGGCGCGTACCAGGATGCCCAGCTGGGCACCGCGGCCGAGGCCGACCATGACCGCGGTCGGGGTGGCCAGGCCGAGCGCGCACGGGCAGGCGATGACCAGCACGGCGACGGCCGGGATCAGGCTCAGGCCGAGGCTACCGGTGGCCAGCCACCAGCCCGCCAGGGTGAGCAGGGCGAGGCCGATCACCGCCGGCACGAAGACCCCCGAGATACGGTCGGCGAGTTTCTGGATCGGCGCCTTGGAGCCTTGCGCGGCTTCGGTCAGGCGGACGATCTCCATCAGTTGGGTATGGGCGCCGACCCCTTCCGCGCGCACGACCAGGAGGCCGTCGAGGTTCTGGCTGCCGGCCCAGGCGCGTGCGCCGACGGTCTTTGCGACCGGCAGGCTCTCGCCGGTGAGCAGGCTCTCGTCGACCCCGGAGCGGCCGTCCTCGACCGTGCCGTCGACCGGGATGCGCTCGCCGGCGCGGACCTGGACCCGGTCGCCCGGCTTCAGGCTGGCGACGTCGGCCTCGACGAATTCGCCGCCGCGCTCGACCCGCACCGTGCGCGGCTGCAGGCCGATCAGTTGCTCGATGGCCGAGGAGGTGCGGCTCTTGGCACGTACCTCCAGCAGTTTGCCCAGGCGCACCAGGGTGACCACGGCGGCGCTGGCCTCGAAGTAGAGATGGCCGTGCGGGTCCAGGAACAGGGTGGCGAGGCTGAAGAAATAGGCCGCGCTGGTGCCCAGGGCGACCAGGACGTCCATGTTGGCGCCGCCACCTCGGAGCGACTTCCAGGCGCCGTCGTAGAAGCGCCAGCCGGCCCAGAACTGCACCGGGGTGGCCAGGAACCATTGCAGCCAGCCGGGCAGGATGTGGCCGCCGCCGCCCAGCATCGCGACCATCTCGGCCAGCAGGGGCACGGTGAACAGGGCCGAGATCGCGAAGGCGCGCACCTCGCGGCGATAGACCTCGGCCTTCCTCGCCTTCTCGGCGGCGCGGCGTTCCTCGGTGGCCGGGGTGGCGCTGAAGCCGGCCCTGGCGACGGCGGCGACCAGACCGTCCTCGTCGACCAGGCCGGGCTGGTAGCGCACCCGGGCGGTCTCGGTGGCCAGGTTGACGCGCGCCTCGACGCCGGGCAGGCCGTTGAGCACCCGCTCCAGGCGGGTCGAGCAGGCGGCGCAGGTCATCCCGGCGATGCTGAAGTCCAGGCTCGTGGGCGGCACCGCGAAGCCGGTCCTGGCGACCTGGGCCAGGATGGCGGCCGGATCGGCCTGGGCCGGGTCGTAGCTGAGCTGGGCGGTCTCGGTGGCCAGGTTGACGCGCGCCTCGACGCCGGGCAGGCGGTTGAGGTTGTTTTCCAGCCGGGTCGAGCAGGCGGCGCAGGTCATGCCGGCGATGGGGAGGGTAAGCTGGGGTTTGGCCATGATCGGGTGACTCTAAACCGGACCGGCGGTTCCGTCATCCCCGCTACGGGGCTACCGTCCGGCCAGCCATCCGGTCAGTTCGGCCAGCGGCAACGGCCGCGAGATCAGATAGCCCTGGCCGATCTGGCAACCGGCCGCGCGCAGGAAATCGGCCTGCCCCTCGGTCTCGATGCCTTCGGCGACCGTTTTCAGGCCGAGGGTTTGCGACATGGTCAGGATGGCCCGGACGATGGTGCTGTCCTCTTTGTCCTTGGGAACGTCGCGCACGAAGCTGCGGTCGATCTTCAGGTAGTCGACCGGCAATTGCTTCAAGTAGGCCAGGGAGGAATAGCCGGTGCCGAAGTCGTCGATGGCGGTGCCGACGTCCATGGCGGCCAGGCTGTCGAGCACCGAGGCGACCCGGGCGACGTCGACCATCATGGTGCTCTCGGTGATCTCCAGTTCCAGGTTGGCCGCCGGCAGGCCGGATTCGGCCAGGGCCATGACCACCTGTTCGATGAAGTCGATCTGCTTGAGTTCGATGGCGGAGATGTTCACGGCCAGCTTGAGCTTGTCGTAGCCGAGCCGGCGCAGGCCGGCGATGTCGCGGCAGGCGGTGGCCAGTACCCAACGCCCGATCGGCACGATCAGGCCGGTTTCCTCGGCCAGCGGGATGAATTCCAGGGGCGAGACGGTCTTGCCGTCGAGGCGCCAGCGGATCAGCGCCTCGACGCCGACCACCGCGCCGGTGCCGAGGTCGACCTGGGGCTGGTAATCCAGATGGAAGGCCCGGTCCTGTACCGCCTGGCGCAGGGCGGATTCGCGCGCGACCTGGAGGGCGGCCTGTTCGGCCATGCCTTCGTTGAAGAAGCGGAAACAATGGCGGCCGTCGTCCTTGGCCCGGTACATGGCGGTGTCGGCATTCTTCAGCAGGGTGGCCATGTCTTCGCCGTCCTTCGGGCTCAGGCCGATGCCGATGCTGGCGCCGACGTGCCAGTCGCGGTCGTCCAGGCGTACCGGCTCGGTCAGGGCGGCAAGTATCTTTTCCGCCACCCGTTCGGCATCGAGGGGGGTGGCGATGTCTTCGACCAGGACCGCGAATTCGTCGCCGCCCAGGCGCGCCACGGTGTCGCTGGCGCGCACGCAGTCGGTGAGCCGGCCGGCGATGACGGTAAGCAGGCGGTCGCCGGCGGCGTGGCCGACGGTGTCGTTGATGCGCTTGAACTGGTCCAGGTCGAT
>JAAXVP010000503.1 GCA_013335435.1 Thiobacillus sp.
CAGAAGACCCCCAACGAGATCGCCTTGACCATCCTGCTGGTGGCCCTGACCCTGGTATTCCTGCTCGCCACCGTGACCCTGCTGCCGTTCTCGCTGTTCAGCGTCGGCGCCGCCGGCTCGGGCGAACCGGTCAGCGTGACGGTGCTGACCGCGCTCCTGGTCTGCCTGATCCCGACCACCATCGGCGGCCTCCTGTCCGCCATCGGCGTCGCCGGCATGGGGCGGATGATGGAGAAGAACGTCATTGCCACCTCCGGCCGTGCCGTCGAGGCGGCCGGCGACGTCGACGTGCTGCTGCTCGACAAGACCGGCACCATCACCCTGGGCAACCGTCAGGCCAGCAACTTCCTCCACGCCTCGGGCGTGAAGGAAGCCGAACTGGCCGATGCCGCCCAGCTGGCATCGCTCGCCGACGAGACCCCGGAAGGCCGCAGCATCATGGTGCTGGCCAAGCAGAAATTCAATCTGCGCGGCCGCGACGTCCAGGAACTGGGCGCCAGCTTTATCCACTTCACCGCCCACACCCGCATGAGCGGCGTCGATCTGGACGGCCGCGAGATCCGCAAGGGCGCCGCCGATGCCATCCGCGCCTATGTCGCCAGCCAGGGCGGCCACTTCCCGGCCGAGGTGGACATGCTGGTGGACCAAGTCGCCAAGCGTGGCTCCACCCCGCTGGTGGTGGCCGAGGCCGCCAACGGCCAGGCCCGTGTCCTGGGCGTGGTCGAGCTCAAGGACATCGTCAAGGGCGGCATCAAGGAGCGCTTTACCGAGCTGCGCCGGATGGGCATCAAGACCGTGATGATCACCGGCGACAACCGCCTCACCGCCGCCGCCATCGCCGCCGAGGCTGGGGTCGACGACTTCCTGGCCGAAGCGACGCCGGAGGCCAAGCTGAAGCTGATCCGCCAATACCAGGGCGAGGGCCGGCTGGTGGCCATGACCGGCGACGGTACCAACGACGCCCCGGCCCTGGCCCAGGCCGACGTCGCGGTGGCCATGAACACCGGCACCCAGGCCGCCAAGGAGGCCGGCAACATGGTCGACCTGGACTCCAACCCGACCAAGCTGATCGAGGTGGTGGAAACCGGCAAGCAGATGCTGATGACGCGCGGCTCGCTGACCACCTTCTCCATCGCCAACGACGTTGCCAAGTATTTCGCCATCATCCCGGCCGCCTTCGCCACCACCTACCCGGCCCTCAACGCCCTCAACGTCATGGGCCTGGCCACGCCGGCCAGCGCCATCCTGTCGGCGGTGATCTTCAACGCCCTGATCATCGTCGCCTTGATCCCGCTGGCGCTGAAGGGCGTGAAGTATCGACCGCTGGGCGCCGACGCCATCCTCAAGCGCAACCTGCTGGTCTATGGCCTGGGCGGGTTGGTGGTGCCCTTCATCGGCATCAAGGCCATCGACCTCGTGATCGCGGCCCTTCATCTCGCCTGAGGAGGCGATCATGCTTCAGCATCTCCGTCCCGCGCTCGTGATGCTGGCCCTGTTCACGCTGCTCCTGCTGTGCTACGCCTACACACTTCCACGCTGGGCCGACCCCAATCAGAATTCACGCCTCGATATGATCGTGGCTGTTGTCAATGATGGGACATTAATGATCGATAAGTACGTTGCCAACACGGTCGATTATGCGAAGGTCGGCGATCATTATTACAGTGATAAACCACCTGGATCCGCTTTTCTAGGTATCCCAGTTTACGC
>JAAXVP010000012.1 GCA_013335435.1 Thiobacillus sp.
GCGGGCCAACTACTGGATGCCGGTGGATCAGTACGTCGGCGGCATCGAGCACGCCATCCTGCACCTGCTGTATTCCCGGTTCTGGACCAAGGTCATGCGCGATCTCGGCCTGACCCGGGTTTCGGAGCCATTCGCCAACCTGCTCACCCAAGGCATGGTGGTGGCCGAGACCTATTATCGCGACCAGGCCGACGGCAAGAAGTTGTGGCTCAACCCGGCCGACGTCGAGGTGGAGCGTAACGACAAGGGCCACATCGTCGCCGCCAAACTGAAGAGCGACGGCCAGCCGGTGGTCATCGGCGGCATCGAGAAGATGTCCAAGTCGAAGAACAACGGCGTCGACCCGCAATCGCTGATCAACCTGTACGGCGCCGATACCGCGCGCCTGTTCATGATGTTCGCGGCGCCGCCGGAACAGAGCCTGGAATGGTCGGACGCCGGCGTCGAGGGCGCGCACCGCTTCCTCAAGCGCCTGTGGAAGACGGTCTACGACCAGGTCCAGGGCGGCGAGATCGGCGCCTATGCCGGCGGGGAAAACGAAGTTTCGGCGGAGGCTAATGTCAGCGAAGCTGACGTTAAGCCGCAAAGTGGCGGCCGTAGCCAGCTGCCGGAGGCCTTGCAGGACTTCCGCCGCCAGTTGCACCAAACCATCGCCAAGGTCACCGACGACATCGAGCGGCGCAAGCAGTTCAACACCGCCATCGCCGCCATCATGGAACTGATGAATGCCATGGCAAAGCTGGAAGGTGAGGACTCGCTTACGCGCTCGGTCAAGCAGGAGACCATGGAGGCCATCGTCCTGATGCTGGCGCCGATCGTGCCGCACATCTGCCGCATCCTGATCAAGGCGCTCAAGCCGGGCGCCTGCCTGGTCGGCTCGCCCTGGCCGTCGGTGGACGAGGCCGCCCTGGTCCGCAACGAAATCGAGCTGATGTTGCAGGTCAACGGCAAGCTGCGCGGCAAGATCAAGGTGGCCGCCGAAGCCGCCAAGGACGCCATCGAGGCGGCCGCCCTGGCCAGCCCCGATGCCCAGAAGCACATGGAAGGCAAGCCGGCCAAGAAGGTGGTGGTGGTGCCCGGCCGGCTGGTCAACATCGTCGTCTAAGGAGCCCGACATGAGGCGTGCTGCGTTGAAATTCCTGGCCCTGGCGGGGCTGCTCACCCTGTCCGGTTGCGGCTTCCAGTTGCGCGGCCAGTCGCCGCTGCCGTTCAACAGTGCCTATGTCGAGGCCGGTAGCGTATCGGGACGGAGCATCGCCGTCGCCGACTCCATGTTCGCCGACGGCAAGACCGAATCGTCCCTGGCCAAGTCACTACGCAATTACCTGGCCTTGCAGAACAAACTGGCAGCGAGCCGGGACAAGGCCGACGTGGTGATCCGGCTGACCGGCGAACGCATGGGCAAGTCCATCCTGTCCCTGTCGGGCACCGGCAAGGTGCGCGAATACCGCCTCATCAACCAGGTTACGGTGTCGGTCGTCAGCCCCGGCGGCGAGGAGATGCTGGCTCCCTCCGAGATCAAGCTGAGCCGTGACTTCTCCTACAGCGACGAGCAGATCCTTGCCAAGGAAGGCGAGGAGGCCATGCTGCGCAAGGATATGAACGACGAAGCCTTGCGCCAGATCGTGCGCCGGCTGGCCTTCGTCCGGGCGGAATGAGGCTACGCGCCGACCAATTGGCCGGCTCCCTGGCCAAGGGGCTGGCACCCGTCTACGCAGTCTGCGGCGACGAGCCGCTGCTGGTCGACGAGGCGGCCGCCCTGGTCCGCGAGGCCGCCCGCAAGGCCGGCGCCGAACGCCAGTCCTGCCAGGTCGAAACCGGCTTCAACTGGGGTGCCTGGGCCGCCGGCTTCGATTCCCTATCCCTGTTCGCCAGCCTGCGCCTGATCGAACTGCGCCTGCCCACCGGCAAGCCGGGCGTCGAGGGCGGCAAGACCCTGGAGGCCTGGTGCGCCAACCCGCCCGCCGATACCCATCTGCTGGTCGTGCTGCCGCGCGCCGACAAGGCCATGCAGGCGACCAAGTGGTACGGTGCCCTGGAAAAGGCCGGCACCGCCGTCCATATCGCGCCGCCGACGCCGGAACAGCTGCCGGCCTGGATCGGCGCCCGTCTGGCCCGCCACAACCTGAAGACCGACAACGAAACCCTGGCTTTCCTGGCCGGTCGGGTCGAGGGCAACCTGCTCGCCGCCCACCAGGAGATCGAGAAGCTGGCCCTGCTGCTGCCGGCCGGCCCCTTCGACCAGGAAACGGCGCGCAACGCCGTGGTCGATGTCGCCCGCTACGACGCCAGCGACCTGCCGGAGGCCTTCCTGAAAGGCGACCCGGTGCGCTACTGTCGTATCATCGACGGCCTGGAGGCGGAAGGCGAGACGCCCATCCTGGCACTCTGGCTGTTGAGCCAGGAGTTGCGTACCCTGTACCGTCTGGCCACCGGCGTCGAGGCCGGCGAGCCGCTGCCGGCGCTGATGCGGGAAAACCGGGTCTGGGAAAGCCGCCAGACCCTGGTGACCCGGGCCCTGAAGCGCATGCGGGCGGCCGACCTGGCCGCCGCCCTGCGCCAGGCCGGCCGGGTCGACCGGGCCAGCAAGGGCCTGCTCCGGGAAGACGCCTGGGCGATGCTCAAGCAGCTCGGCCTTGGCCTGATGGGCAAATCGAATCTACGAAGCGAGTTTGGATATGGATATTAAGTCTTACATGGAAACCCTCGGCCGCCAGGCCCGCACCGCGTCGGCCGGGATGGCGCGCGCCGCCACCAAGGCCAAGAACGACGCCCTGGTCGAGCTGGCCCGCATCCTGCGCGAGGCCGGCGCGCCGTTGCGGGAGGCCAACGAGCGCGACATCGTCGCCGCCCAGGCGGCCGGCCTGGCCGCGCCCATGGTCGACCGCCTGCGCCTGACCGACAAGATCGTCGAGACCATGGCCGAGGGCTGCGAACAGTTGGCCGCCATGCCCGACCCGGTCGGCGAGATGACCGGCATCAAGCGCCGGCCCTCGGGCATCAGCGTCGGCCAGATGCGCGTGCCCCTGGGCGTGTTCGGCATGATCTACGAGAGCCGCCCGAACGTGACCATCGAGGCCGCCTCGCTGGCGATCAAGAGCGGCAACGCCTGCATCCTGCGTGGCGGCTCCGAGGCCATCCATTCCAACCTGGCGCTCTGGCAACTGGTGCGCCAGGCCCTGGCCGCGGCCGGCCTGCCCATCGAGGCGGTACAACAGGTGGAAACCACCGACCGCGCCGCCGTCGGCGAGTTGATCACCATGCCGGCCTATGTCGACGTCATCATCCCGCGCGGCGGCAAGGGCCTGATCGAGCGCATCAGCAAGGAAGCCAAGGTGCCGGTGATCAAGCACCTGGACGGCAACTGCCACACCTATGTCGACGCCGAGTTCGACCTGGACAAGGCCCTGGTGGTGACCGAGAACGCCAAGACCCAGAAATACAGCCCCTGCAACGCCACCGAGTCGCTCCTGGTGCACGAGCGTGCGGCCGCCGCCTTCCTGCCCCGCATCGGCGCCATCTTCGCCGCCAAGGGCGTCGAGATGCGCTGCGACGCCGCGGCCAAGGCCATCCTGGCGACGGTGGCGGACGCCAGCCTGGCCGACGCGAGCGAGGAAGACTGGTCGACCGAGTACCTGGCGCCGATCATCAGCGTCAAGGTGGTGGCCGACCTGGACGAGGCGATCGCCCATATCAACAAATACGGTTCCCACCACACCGACGCCATCCTCACCACCAACCACCCGAACGCCATGCGGTTCCTGCGCGAGGTCGATTCCAGCTCGGTGATGATCAACGCCTCGACCCGTTTCGCGGACGGCTTCGAATACGGCCTGGGCGCCGAGATCGGCATTTCCACCGACAAGATCCACGCCCGCGGCCCGGTCGGCCTGGAAGGCCTGACCAGCCAGAAGTGGGTAGTGCTGGGCGACGGCCACGTCCGGGGTTGATTTGACGGCCATCGGGCTGCTCGGCGGCACCTTCGACCCGATCCACAACGGCCACCTGCGCCTGGCCGAGGAGATGGCCGCGGCGCTCGGCTTGGACGAGGTGCGCATCCTGCCCACCGGCACGCCGCCGCATCGCGGCCGGCCGCACGCCGCGGCCGCCGACCGCCTGGCCATGGCCCAGCTCGCCATCGCCGGCAACCCGCGTTTCCGGCTCGATGAGCACGAGGTCCACAAGACCGAACCCTGCTACATGGTCGACACCCTGACCGAACTGCGCGCCGAACTCGGCGACGACCGGCCCATCGTGCTGTTCCTGGGTGCCGACGCCTTCGCCGGCCTGGAGGGTTGGCACCAGTGGCGCCGACTGTTCGCCCTCTGTCACATCGCCGTGGCCGAGCGGCCCGGCTACGACCTGTCCCGGCACCTGTCGCCCGTACTCGCCGGCATCCTGGCGACCCGCCTGACCGCCAATCCGGCCGATCTGGCGGCTAGTCAGGCCGGCCGCATTTTCCGCCATGCCATCAGCCAGCTCGAGATCTCGGCCAGCGCCATCCGCGCCCTGGTCGCGGCCGGACGCAGCCCACGCTACCTCCTGCCGAACGCCGTGCTGGACTACATCGATCAACACCGCCTGTACCGCTGAAGGAACTTGGAGCCACTCAGTAGGGAACATGCCCCGCGTTGAGCCCAGGATCGGATGGATGCAAGGCGCGTCGCGCGGCGAATGGTCATTCCATTCGCAAGCGGCGCAACGCCGCAGACGCCGATCCTGGCCTCAACCCGCAGGGCCGGCTGCCTGCGGGCGCATTGCGGCGTTGCGGGTGACTCGTGGAGAATGGCTACACTTCGTCCCCCGCGCCTTGCACTGCATCCCGCAGGCAACCGGCGCGGGGCATGTTCCCTACTGAAATAGGCTCTTATGGATACCCCCGAACTCACCCGCATCGCCGTCGACGCCCTGGAAGAAATCAAGGCCAAGGACATCACCGTCATGGATGTCCGCCAGATGACCTCCCTGTTCGACGCCATGATCGTCGCCAGCGGCGACTCGACCCGCCAGGTCAAGGCGCTGGCCGACAACGTGCGCGAGAAGATCAAGGAGGCCGGCGGCGACATCATCGGCACCGAGGGCGAAAAGGCGGCCGAATGGGTGCTGGTGGATGCCGGCAATGTCGTGGTGCACGTCATGCACCCGGTCACCCGCCAGTACTACAACCTGGAAGAACTCTGGGGCGCGGCGCGCGACCGTCGCGCCGCCTGACCCGGCCTACTGGAAGAAGCCCTTGGAGAGGAGCTCCATGGTGAGCATGCGGTAGGCATGCGCGCCGGCCGAATCGGCCGCGTACGCGAAGATGTCCATGCCATGGGCCGGGCTCTCGGCCAGGGCCGGATCGTCCGGGATGTGGTTGTCGCACAGGGCGGTGCCGTAGCGCTGCTTCAGGGTCGCCAGGGCCTCGCGGCTCTGGGCCTTGCTCTCGTCGTAGCGGGTCAGGACGATGCGGCGCTCGATGCGGCGACGGATCTGCTGTTCCAGGACGCGCAGGGCCAGGTCGAGACGGCTCAGGCCCTGGATGGCCAGGAAGTCCGGCGTCACCGGCACCAGGACGCGGTCGGCGGCCAGTAGCGCATTGAGCGACAGGACACCCAACGACGGCGCGCAATCGACCAGGATCGGGTCTTCCTCCCAGGCCAGACCGGCCTCCAGGCCTTTGCGCAACTTGCCGGCCACGCCCGGCGTGCTGCCCATCAGGGCGTCGACCTTGGACAGGTCGGGGTGCGCCGGCACCACGCGGATGCCGCTGGACTGGCTGCGGATCAGGTCCTTGAGCGGGGTGTCGTTACGGAAGAAGGCGCAGGAACTCTGTTGCGTCGGCGCGTTGCGCACACCGGCGGCCAGGCTGACGTGGGCCTGGGGATCAAGGTCGATGATGATCGGCTTGCGTTCCAGCATGGCCAGGCCGGCAGCCAGGTTCAGGGTCGTCGTCGTCTTGCCGACGCCGCCTTTCTGGTTGAACACCGCGATGACTGCCATTGCTGCTGCTCCTGGAGTATTTATTCCACCGTCACGGATTTTGCCAGATTGCGCGGCTTGTAGCTCCGGCCGGCGGCAACTGCCGCCTTAACCCGATGGACATCGGGTTAGCCTGCGCTGCAAGCCATTTCGGCGAGTCTACACGTCTGCGTTGACTCCACCCAATAAAGTCCGTCGCTGTGCCCTTGGAAAACCGCAATGAACGACTCACCTAAACAATGTCTGTCGGGCTCAACACAACTTCTTTGCATAGCATGTCTTCCTCTGTAGTTTACGGATATCTCGTCGGATGTTCTGAAGACTTCTAAAGTCACTAGGAGTCTTCGGGATGGTGATGAATCCAGTCCCAGAAGGTGGGCGAAGCTTGCCGTGCCGGCCAACCTCATAACGCCAACCTTCTCTGATCATCTTTGAAACAAGGCGATTGATGTCTTTGTCTTGGCAGAAATGCATGTTTGATCCTTTTCGCGTATGAGGTTCGCGAAAGGATCAAACACATGTCCTGCATAGTCCCGACAGTGGGCCGAAGGTATTTCCTGGAAATGATTGGCCTTGACTCGACCAAGGCCAAGGTTACCTGCCTTCATGATCGAGCAAATACGACACGATGGAGTGTCGCCCGTGATCGACGGCAACCCACAACGCATCGTACCCCTCCAGCGATGATGGCGGCATCAGCGTCAATAATGGATCGCCTCGCTTTGGTCCAGGATGTTCTACCAATAGCTTGAACACATCTAAATCACCGACTTGTGCAGCGAACAGTGTTGGCGTCCATTCTGCAAGATGATGCGGTTCCACCCGGTACCGGCGGTTTGCATCAGCGCCACCTTGCATCAGAGCCCGAATCACTAGGCGGTGATCGTCTGCAGGCCGCGTGAAATACTCCTTAACTTCCTGCCACATTAGCTGATTACGACGCGTACTTTCCCTCAAGGCCCGCAAGTGTTGTCGTCTAGTGGCCAAGTCGACATCAAGCACTGCTCCGTCTTTTGCATCGTATACATCCGCAGGAGTCTTCCCGGAAAAGTAGGCCCATTCCTGGGTCTTATCATCCCGGTGCAAACTCCCGTGGAACAAGACCATGGCGTAGCAAAGAGCTGAAGGTAGGTAGTCACACGCCTGCTCCACATCCGCTCCAAGCTCCATCAACCGGCTGACAGCCCTTGCATTTGCCATCTCAATGGCGATCTTCAGGGGTGTTTCACGCCTTGTTGACGCTCCTCGATTTACAGTCTCGGGCAACAGATCGAACTCCAGCAGGTAATCCATTATCGCTGTGTCCTTGCGATCACAGGCCCGGCTCATGGCAAAAGTCAGAGGGCCTTCCCCAGATTCACCGATGTAATCGTTCGGGTCCCCACCCGCTTCTATCAGGCGTCTGACATCATTCAGGGTGCCTTCCAGGATTGCCTGCATCAAAGGCGTACGCCGTACTCGCCCGTTGGCGAACTTCACTTTCTGATTCGGCCTCGCGAGCTGCTTGCGATCAACCGTGGAATCCGAATCCCTGGTCAATATTTCTACGGGAGGAGGAATGCGCGCCTTCGCTTTCTGAGGATAGAAAATCCTCTCGAAAGCAAACGAGAGTCTACGTATCTCCTGATCATCAAGCTGGCGCTTGGGGCCTCTATTGAGCCCGAGCATAAAAATCTTGTCCCAGTAACTCTCGGCCGCAATCTTGTCCCCCACGCCGACAGAGTAAAGTAACGCCTCATTGAGGAAAGGATGCTGATTTGGCCCCGCCCTCCACCATGCGCCTGCGATTGCCTGGGCATATAGCCTCAGAGCTGCTTCTTGTTCGCCTCCCACTGCCGCAAGTCGTGCGGAGAACCAATCATGGATGTACTGATACGCGCTTTGTATGTCCTGGTTCTCGTTCTTGAAGAGGTTATGGAACGCGTCAAGCGCATCCTGAACCCCCTTCTTGCGTACTGGCCTCTCAGAAAAGAGCTTTTGCAAAGACTCGATTAAGGGAATCGCCGCCTCGCGTATGGCAGTAGCCCCCGTCGCGAACCCGTCCCGATTGATTCTTGTTATGGCCTGGTCCAGGGACCACGGTTCCTGCTGCCTCAAGTAGAAATGGCGCTGCACCGCGTCACGTAACTCAAATGGTAGCGACTGGAACGCAACTGCCACGAGCAACCAACCTGTCAGAAACTGTAGATTCTTCTGGTCGACCTGCTCCGGTCCTGCTTTCTTGAGAGCTGCGCTTATCGTCGGGGCATACGGCCAGACGAGCCGCCCCGTAGGCTCGCCGGAAACCCAACGTTCAATGGTCCTCTGGTCCACGTCCAAGCTATTAGCAAGCTGGGAAAGTACGGTGTTCTCTGAAATCCCGCTCTTGGAGGCGGCCAGTGCGGCCCAGGCTCGAAACGGACTTTGCCACCACGCCCCCACCTCCGGACCATTGTGCTTCTCAAAGCATAACTGGAGGAATCCCGACAGCATGGGCACGGTGTAGTGCCGGCGCACGATGCCATGGCTGCGATCGGGCGTGAACGAAGTCATATCGGCATATTGCGCCAGTCGCTGAGTAGATTCACGAGTACGAAACCATGCCAAGCGGAAGAAGGAGGCCCAGTCATTTCCACACTCGGTCGCAAGCGCCGTGCTACATGCGTCCTCTATCGTTTCGAGCAAACTGGTGGCGACACTCGAACGAACTTCAATGGCAAGGTCATCAAGATCCTTGTCCAATCCTCGGGTCACAATGAAGCCGCGGTAACCCGCGGCCTTGATCAGGGCACGGAGAAGCTGTCCCAGCTTGGGAATTGCAGTCATCGTCATGTCATCCGGGCGGAGATGACCCCGCCCGCTCCCTATGTAGTTAGCGCTTACCACCCTTTGCAGCCGCACGCTGGGCACGTGCAGCGAAACTTCCCTTGGTGACTACGCCACCATTGGCCTTGGCGGTCGCCCCCTGGATACGAGCAGCAGCAGTCGGCGTCATGGGCACCGAAGGAGCAGCGGGCGAAGAAGTCTTTTCAGCCATTTTCATTCCTTTCAGATGGGTTAGTGCCATTGGCGGCACATCGCCATCATCAAGAAAGGAACCTGCATACTCACGACAAGAGGCCGAAGGATTTCTTCAAATTTGTCTGTCGGCTTGTTGGCGTAACAAACACCTCGGTTAGCAACTACTGTATTGCTTGTAATCGTGACCAAACACGTCATGGGTGTTGGGTGTATTTCTCAAGTTCCTGTTGAAACAACGCCCGTATCGTCCCTTGATCGTACATGTCTAGGCCGGTATCCATGTATTGAGGTTGTAGTTCCAGCCATAGCTTCAAACCAGACCGGATGCCGAAGTCATCCTGCTCCGGGTCGACACCATCGAGAAATGCTACTGGCCGAAGTGCCATGTCTTCGGGGTCCCAGCGTCTTCTGCCCTTGACGCCATGCCACGCTTCCTCGCCTTCCCGACACAGGAGCCGGTCTCCCTCGGCAAACTGGTTGATCACCTCTTGCGGCAGGTAGTTGCCATGAACATAGACCCTATTCCGCCAGGCAATCGCGACACAGGCCGTCAGGTAGGCGCGAGCCTTCCAGTAGTCGAACCCCCAGTTATTGCAGAGGTGATAGCGATAGATCGGCTTGTCGCCGACAAAGCCGATGGTTTCTTGTAGAACCAACAATGCCCAGGCATTCACATCGGGATCATGGGGTGCCAACAAGACCCCTTGCAAATTGCCATCCGGGTTGGCCGCCTTCAAGTCAGCAAGGAAGACAGCAAATTCTTTGGGATATTTGTAGAAATCATGGTCGGGATGCACTTGTGCATCCGCACCATCCAGCCATTCCCGGCGGACGGCAAATATGCGGCACGCGGCGTCCAAGATTGACTCGTCGAACCTGGCGATCAGTGCAGCATCGTCCTGCACGTCCTTCAACTGAAGGTCATGCCCGAAGAAGCGGGGAATCTGGTTGCGGTGTACACCGTGGGCTTCGAATAGTTGGATGAATCGCGTGGCGACAGATTCAGAGGGTTGCTTCCGCTTTGCCTGATACCAACCCCAAAGTTTCCTCAACCTGTCGAAGACATTCAGGCCAAGGGAGATTTCGCCGGGACCCATCATATTGCCTTCGCCTCAATGCAACCGTAACTGGGGTTGATGGATCGTATGCGGCGCCCGTCCTTGCGGAACAAGGCCGTGAGTCCGTAGCCAGCGCAGCGATTGCTGAAGCTGGTCACGCCCGAAGCGCCGTTTCGATTCGTGCCAGTTCTCACGGACCTCGGTGACGATCTCGTCATCGCTGGGGGCGTGGCCGTCGATCAGGAAATCGTTCCAGGCGGCGAAAAGGGTGGCGATGAGTTCCATCTGCTCCGTCGTCCTGTCCGAGAACAACGCAAGCAGGCGGTCGAATTCTGCACGCTGGCCGGCCGAGAACAAGTGGTCGGCTTCCTTCGCCTGCTCGGCAAGCGCCTTGCCAGCGTGGTATTTGATCTTCTTGGCGCCGCTGGAGGTGGTCTTCTCGGAGAACGTGAACCAGGCTTGGCGCCCACCTTCCCGTTCGAAGTCATAAATCCAGGTATCCAATGGACCAGCCGCTTCCCGCAAGGGTTTGAGGTCCAGTGCCAGGCCGACGTGGGCCTGGGCCAGGTAGAGCGCCTTCATCGCGGCGGTCCGGCCGAAGTAGGGTTTGCCTTGCATCTTCTGCATGGCATAACAGCCGATGGCGGCGCGGTAGCGGGCAAGGTCGACGACCTCGGCCGATGGGTTCAGGACTTCATGGATCGCCGCTTCGAGCAGCACGGCGGCCTTGGCCTGGGCATCGGCAAGTTGGGCTTCCAATTGGTCCACCAGGGCCATGAGTTGATCGACCTTGGCGACGATGCGGCGTTGTTCGGCGAGAGGTGGGAGTGGCACTGTCAATTGCGCAACCGACTGCGTGTTGAAATGGGTTAACGCAATTCCTACTGTCTTGGCTTTGATTTGGCCCGCAGCAATCGAGTTAATGAAATAGCTCAAAAACGACGGAATGAGTGCGAGCGGTCGCTTCACAATTACCAAGTCGGAGCAATTCGCTTCTACTAAATGATCGGGAATCACACAGGTCACGCCAACATTGCCTGAGCGTGTCACAACGACATCCCCAGGCCGAAGTGTGGACTTGCTGATGGCATGGTGAAAGCCTTCAGAGATGTATGTGAGTCCAATCGGTTCATACCGATTCACCCGAACATTTTGGCACCGCAAGAAAGGTATACCTACATCTCGATATTGCTCTTTCATGGACCCGACATAGCCAACAGTCACTTTCTCGACGACATCTGATACATGCGTCCATTCCCATCCAGGGGGCAGTTCATAAAGTGTATTGGCTTCTTGGAGCTTGTCAGCCCATGGTTCTTTCTTCACCAAGCCAGCCTTGATCAAGCGAGCTTTCTCGGCTCGGGTCTTCTCCAAGAGGATGGAAGCAGGTTCATCATTCGGATCCTGTGGAACGAGTTGCCCGGCGAAGGCGAGGGTGAGAATGGTTTTGCGGAGGTCGTCGGGGGTGATGGCGTAGGACGGATGGAAAAGGAAGTCGAGGTTGGCCGGGGTGGGGGCTTCAGCGAAACGGGCGAGGGCCGCTCGGGCAAGGGCAGCGTGGCGGGTTTCGCGTTCCCGCTGCTGCGCCTCCAGCCGATCACACAAGGCCATCAACTCATCCACCTTGGCCACGATGCGTGTTTGTTCGGCGGGACTTGGGAGGGGAATCTCGAATTGCTCAATCATGCCCTTGGTTAGAGCTTGTCTGGTCGCCCCAACCTGAATCTCGTCGATCATTCGTTGTACCGAAGGACTGGCCAAGAAAATTCTAAGAAACGACGCAAGTAGTTCCTGGGTCGGGCGGATGATCGTCACGTGCTGATTGACCCTGGCCCCTGCCATTTCAGGTGGCGCGGTTGTCACACGGCCAATGGAGGCTCCTGTTATGTTCAACAGGACGTCATGGGGCTGCACTACAACATTTGAAAGCTGAGCCGCCTGCTCATCGCTCAAGAAAGCAAGCCCGGTTCGATCAAATCCACGGAAGTAAACATTCATCGAGCGAATCAGCGGGACACCATCACTACAGTAGGATTCGCGTCCACCCGCTGGTGTAGCACCGCTGCCTATCTTGGTCGCCAGCGATTTTAGGGATCGTTTCGGCCACTCGGTTTTAGGCGTAATCAGACACCCCGATACCGCCAGGTCCAACACCAATTCCCGCATCCTCGCCACCGCATCCGGCGCCTCCGCGAACAGCTCGAACTTCTCGAAAAACGTCTCCAGCTTCATGCGTCGTTTCCGGCGCGCTGGGTCAGGGCATGGTGCAGTTCCCGCTTCAGGGTGGCGCGCGTTTCGGCGATCTGGGCCAGTAGGCTTTCGTATTCCGGCAGCAGGTGGTCCACGTCGCCGGGGCCTTCGTCGGGGCGATGGGGATTCTTCAGGTCCAGGTTGTAGTTGCCGGCCTTGATCAGCTCGATGGGCACACGCCAAGCCTGTTCACTCTCGACCCGGTTGTTCCACCACGCCTTTTCCGGCTCGAACTCCTCGATGCGGATGGGCTTGCCCTTGTTGTAGCTCTTGGCGCCGGCCGGATAGGGGTGTTCGTAGTACCAGACCTCGGTGGTGGGCTGGCCCTTGGTGAAGAACAGCAGGTTGGTGCGGATGCCGGTGTAGGGGTTGAACACACCGTTGGGCAACCGGACGATGGTGTGCAGGTTGCAGTCGTTGAGCAGGGCTTCCTTGATGCGGGTCTTCACGCCTTCGCCGAACAGAGTGCCGTCGGGTAGCACCAAGCCGGCGCGGCCGCCAGGCTTGAGCAGCTTCATGATGAGGACCAGGAACAGGTCGGCGGTTTCGCGGGTGCGGAATTCGGCCGGGAAGTTGGCTTCGATACCGTCTTCCTCCATGCCGCCGAAGGGCGGGTTGGTGACGATGCAGTCGACCCGCTCCTTGGGCGACCAGTCGCGCAGTGGGCGGGCCAGGGTGTTGTCGTGGCGGACGTTGGCGGGCACGTCGATGCCGTGCAGCATAAGGTTGGTCATGCACAGCACATGGGGCAGATGCTTCTTCTCGATGCCGGAGAAGCAGTCCTGGATGGCCTGTTCGTCGGCCTCGGTCCTGGCCTGCTTGCGCAGGTGTTCGATGGCGCAGGTGAGGAAACCGCCGGTGCCGCAGGCGGGGTCGAGCACGGTTTCGCCCAGGCACGGGTTCACCTGGTCGACGATGAACTGGGTGACGGCGCGGGGGGTGTAGAACTCACCGGCGTTTCCAGCGGACTGCAGGTCCTTGAGGATCTTTTCGTAGATGTCGCCGAACATGTGGCGGTCATCCGAGGCGTTGAAGTCGATGCCGTTGATCTTGTTGATCACCTGGCGCATGAGGGTGCCGTTCTTCATGTAGTTGTTGGCGTCCTCGAAGGCCATGCGGATCAGGCCAGTGATCCGGCCGCCGCCGCCCGTCAGGACCTTGAGGCGGGGCAGCAGGGTGATGTTGACGAAGTCCAGCAGCTCGTCGCCGGTGATGCCCTCGTCGTCCGCCGCCCAGTTGCACCAACGTAAATGATTGGGCAGCGGGGACTTGTAGTCGTCGCGCAGGAGTTCGAGCTCCTTTTCCCGATCGTCGAATATCTTCAGGAAGAACATCCAACCGAGCTGTTCCAGGCGCTGTGCATCGCCGTAGGTGCCGGCGTCCTTGCGCATGATGTCCTGGATGGATTTGACGAGGTTGGAGACGTTGGGCATGGCGGAATGCAGTTAATCAGGCGGCTTCGGAGTAGAGCGCGCTTTCCAGTTCGTGGATAGCGGCGAGGTAGTTGGGCTTGCCGCCAAAGAGTTTGACGATTTCAATCGGTGTGCCAAAAGCGGTAAGCGGATCGACCTTGAGGATGTCCATGGATTCGACACTGCGTATACCGCCGTCGGCGTATTTGTCGAGCAAGGCATCGAGCACGGCGCGGGTCTGCTCGCCATATTGGGCGAAGACGTGGCGCTTGCGTACCTTGTCGGCGCGTTCCTTGCGGGTAAGCGGTGGCTGGTCGAATGCGACGTGGCAGACGAGGTCGAAGGCGTCGTAGTCGCGGCCAACCTGTTCGGCCAGTTCGTCGAGGAAGACGCCCTGCTCGGCCAGGGCCTCGACGATGGCCTGTTTACGCTCGGCATCGTTCCAGGCGTTGAGGAAGGCGTTGAGCGAGGTGTAGGCCTTGCGCACCGTACTGCGGGTGTAGTCTTTTAGCGATTCGGTGATGAGCTTGCCGTGTTCGTCCAGGTATTGGACGCGCTCGGTGGCGACGGTGACCTCGACATCGTCGACGTAGTACTTGCGCGGTGGTTCGCCGGTGCCAAGCGGTTCGAACGGGCCGGGCGGCTCATAGATCGTCTCGCCTTCATCAACGGCCGGTGGTTCGTCAGGCGGGACCGGTGGCTGCTCAGGGCCGGGCTCGAAAATCTGCACCGGCTCGCCGTCGAAGGCAGGATCGGCGAACAGCGCCGTGGCCCGCTTGAAATCCATGATGGTGAAGTAGAACTTGCCGTAGTCCTCGTTGATGCGGGTACCCCGGCCGATGATCTGCTTGAACTCAGTCATGGAGGCAATGCGCTTGTCGAGGACGATCAGCTTGCAGGTTTGGGCGTCGACGCCGGTGGACATGAGCTGCGAGGTGACGGCGATGACAGGGAAGGTGGATTCCGGGTCGATGAAATTGTCGAGCTGGGCCTTGCCTTCGTCGTTGTCGCCGGTGATGCGCATGACGTAGCGCTTGTTGGCGGCGGCCAGATCGGCATTGGCGTTGACCAGGGCCTGGCGCATGCGTTCCGCGTGGTCGATGTTTTCGCAGAAGACGATGGTCTTGGCGTAGCGGTCGGTCGCCTTGAGGAATTCGGTGACCTTGGCGGCGACGACCTGGGTGCGCCTCTCCAGGATCAGGCTACGGTCGTAGTCGGTCTCGTTGTATTCGCGGTCTTCGATCTCAAAGCCGTATTTGTCCAGTTTGCCTTTCTCCGGCCGCCAACCGTCCAGGTCCTTGTCGAGCCCGATGCGCACGACCTTGTAGGGCGCCAGAAAGCCGTCCTCGATGCCCTGTTTGAGGGAGTAGGTGTAGATGGGGTCGCCGAAGTAGTGGATGTTGGAAACGTCGCGGGTTTCCTTGGGTGTGGCGGTCAGGCCGATCTGGGTGGCGGACGAGAAATAGTTCAGCACGTCGTGCCAGGCAGCATCCTCGGCCGCGCTGCCCCGGTGGCATTCGTCGACGATGACCAGGTCAAAGAAGTCGGATGAGAACTGCTTGTAGATGTTCTTCTCTTCCTCGGTGCCGGTGACGGCTTGGTAGAGCGACAGGTAGATTTCGTAGGACTTGTCGACCGAGCGGTTGGTGATCTTGGTCATCGCCTGGCCGAACGGCTTGAAGTCGTTGGTCTTGGTCTGGTCGGCCAGGATATTGCGATCGACCAGGAACAGGATGCGTTTCTTGGCGCCGGATTTCCATAGGCGCCAGATGATCTGGAAGGCGGTGTAGGTCTTGCCGGTGCCGGTGGCCATGACCAGCAGGAGGCGGTTGTCGCCTCGGGTGATAGCCTCCACCGTGCGGTTGATGGCGATGATCTGGTAATAGCGCGGCGACTTGCCGGAGCCGTCGTCGTAATAGTCCTGGGCGGCGACAGTAGCCTGATCGTCGTCATAGCCCTTAGCCTTGCGGTAGCGGGTCCAGAGTTCTTCAGGTGAGGGGAATTGATCAAGCGGGATTTCGCGTTCGACGGTTTCACCGACGCCAGTGCGGTCGTGTTCCTGGAAGGCATCGCCGTTGGAGCTGTAGACGAATGGGATATCCAGGATTTCGGCGTATTCAAGCGCCTGTTGCATGCCGCTGCCGACGCCATGGTTGTTGTCCTTGGCCTCGACCACGGCCAGGGGCATGTTTGGCTTGTAGTAAAGCAGGTAGTCGGCCTTCTTGGCTTCACCGCGTTTCACCGTCTTGCCGCGGACGATGACGCGGCCTTTGGTGAAATGCACTTCCTCGCGAACCTGAGTCATCACGTCCCATTTGCCGACGATGGCGGGCGTGATGTACTTGGTTCGGATGTCAGCTTCGGTGAGTGCCTTCTTATTCATCTGGTCATTATGCAGTTCATGTGCGGCGCTGCCTCCCGAGTGGCACTCGCCCGCAGATGGTATTGCAAAATGCCTCCGGAGCGTAAACGTGGTGGGCAAGGTGAGTCTGTCGGCCCCAGCCACCCCCAAAGTGGACCTCCTTCATGAGGGGCGTGGTTGAATAGGGGGGCGGGTCAAACGTTCAATGCGCACGTACTTCGTCTTGGGCACCCTGGAGCAGGCGTTGTATGCCCGGCGACCGAGACGGCAACGTTCTGGTGCACCACAACGACAAGGAATTGCAGTACGGCTCCACCCGCTATACGAAATGACTCGCCAAGACCGGAGTCGAGCCCTTCGTGGGAAGTCATCGCAACACGTCTGATAAAGCCTTGAACGAGCCGCGTCGCAGTCGAACCCGCCTGCCACAGTAATCAACGATAAGTGCTGACAACAAGCGTGCGGTATACGAGTCGCCGGCCATCCAGTTCATCCTCATGGGTGACGTTGGCGTAGCCTGAGAAACGTCGACCGTCTGCCGCCACGTAAACCTGATCAATCACATCCTCGCCTCTAATCTTCCCCTCCCAAACTGCTGCAAGTGGAGTCATGAGCCACTTCCTGTCAGGCGCCATGTGACCAGGTATCACCACGTTGACTTCCAAGACCGCGACGGTGCTGTCTTGGGCAAGTCGTTGCAGCTGCCTGAGTTCGCTCAACATAAGCATCTGGGCAAGCCTGTCCTCTTCTTGAGCGATTTGCGTAAAGGAGACGTAGAACCAGGGAACGTGCAGGGTATGGGTCACATATGACCAATATCCCTCGCCAGGAGTAGCGATCGGGTAGGGGAGAGGAATGCGACCGGTCTCATGAGTAGTGAACATGGCGAGGCATGGAAGGACGCATCGGGATGAACACTATAGTTTGTAGTTCCATAGTGTTCAATGATGTCTATTGGGTGTCCCTCAAGCAAGGGATGACCCATGGACATCAAACAGGCCTTTGCCCGTAGCCTCAAAGAGATGCGGCAACGCCGGGCTGCCACTCAGGAAGATTTCTCCGAGGTTTCCAGTCGAACATACATCAGCATGATCGAACGGGGCTTGAAGTGCCCGACCTTGGAAAAGGTAGACGACTTCGCGCAGGTTCTCCAGGTGCATCCCCTTAGCCTGTTGTGCTTGGCATACCAGTATGCGGAGGGTGCCCAAGACATAGATCGCTTGCTTGAGCGCGTGCGCTCAGAACTGGTCTCTGGCTGATTGTCCTGGCTGCCTTCCTGGTGAATCACAACCTGCCGATCCCCCTTGAGGACGAGTTGGCCCTGGGTCTACTCGGGCGCTTCGCACGCCTGAACGGGTTGCCGTCCATCACATGGGCCATCAAATCGATCAGGTGCCGCTACCAAGAGGGCCGATCCCAACCCATGCTGTGGCTGATTGCTCAGGCCTGTAATCTCGATACACAACGGTTTGCGGCCGAACACTCAATGCTCCCAGTGCTGTATCCGGTGTCGCGTTGCGAAGGTTCAGAGCGAGAGGCAAGCATCACTCAACTGACCATGCTTCATGGCCTTTCGGTATCGGCGTCCGGGCTACGTTGGTGCCCTGAATGCGCGCGCCTGGACAATCAGGGACGTGGGTACAGCTACTGGAGAAGACGGCATCAAATCAACGGTATCGACTGGTGCGCAGTCCACCGGTTACCGCTAACTGTTACTTCGCCCGAGTCAGCCATATCAGCTCCCGGCGACATCGCAACGGCAGGAAAGACCACGGTTCCTATGGATGTTCTAGGCGACGAGCTTGCGAACCCGGCGCTTCAACGTCTGCAGGCAATACTGCTTGCGTGGCTACACCGTCCGGCCCCGATTTGTCTGGACGCCTGGGCAGTAGTAGTCCGTCAGCGTTGCCGAGAGCTGGATCTACGTATGGGCGAGGTCGGCAAACGCCCGGTAGTCAGTGACCTTATCCGAGAGCTGTTTCCTCACAGCTGGCTACAGCGATGTATGCCCGAAGTGGCCTGCAAACAAGACCGAGTTTTCGTCCGCAAAGTCGATGGAGCCTGTATCGACCGCCATGTCGCCTACCCGGCACTGTCATGCGGCGCCATTCTCGCTGTCCTCTACACAAATGCAGAGGACGCGATATCAGCACTTGAGTCTGCAAACCAAGTGCGTATCGATGACCCGCCTGAGTATGCTGTATCTGGCGCATTGGCCGCATTTCTCGCAGGTGATGGATTGCTCAAAGCAAGCAAGAAGTTCGGTGTTAAGGTTCGGGATGTTGAGTCCGCATTGCGAAGCCGCTGCGTGACGCCACACCCGACCGAAAGCATCTCATTTGACGACGGCTGACTGCTCCACAACAGCATCCAGTAAGGGATGCTCCAACTTGGGGGCCGCCAGGACGAATGCCAGGGCTTTGACCGTCAGCGGCCACTTCTCCGGGCAGCGTATCAACCTGCGCAGCGCCGGCATCGCCCGCTTAAGCTCATCAAACGACCAAGGCTGCTTTCTCTGAGCATGTAGAGTTGCCAGCCCACGCAATGCTTCTGCCATCCGAGCATCGGCCCCGTGCATTCGGGCGACCGCGTGATTCGTTGCTGGAACCTTGGGTACGGAATTGCTCGACATCTTGAGCCACTCTCTATCATTCCTATACAGCCAGGCGTAAGCCGCAGGCTCCAGGCGCCGAAGCGCCTTGATTCCCAAATAGGCTCGCAGGGTAGCGACTTCTTCCCAGGCCCTGCGGGCAATGATGCGGCGTTGCTCCTGTCGCTCCGAGTGCCATTGATCCCGCAGCCCAGGGACGGTCTGAAGTACCCTGGTCACCGTGACGATAGATATGGCGAATGCCTGGGCGACAGTTTCCTTGTCCGCCCCGTTGCGCAACTGCGTCACCACGTCATCCCAAATTGAAGAGGACAACTTTTTGGGCCGTCGCGATGGCTCAAACGCCTGACGGCTTGCCCACGCAGCCATGGTGGCATAGCTGACGCCGGCCTGTTTGGCTGCCGCAGTCAGGCTGATGTGCCGTTCCGTAGCTTGAAGCAGGACATGGCGTTGGTATTCGTTTGGGCCATGGTGAACCGCCTGTGTCTTGATCGACGATTGCGCCCTGATTGGGGCTGCAGGGTCTGCCGTGGCGTACACATCCAGGAAATCATCCAATCCACTGAACCAGTTCGCTATCCAGGCCAAGTACCGAAGAGGATGGGTCAGGGCTCGCCCGGAGAGCAAACGTAAGAGTTGATTCCGGAGCAACACCGGGTCTGATTGGTGGTTGAGCTCTGGCAAACAAGCCAGATTGGTCGACATCTGCTCCAACGTGGGCTCGAGCATTGACCAGCGGACACGCCTCGCGGACTGGATGTAACCAAGGTGCCTCAAACGGCCCCTGATGGCCTCACCGATCCGGACCGGGTCATCGATCCGACCTGGAGCGCAATCAACCAAAGCCATGGATAAGCTTCCCATCTTGAGCAGCCATGCCACTTGGCTGGAGACAGGTTCAAGCCCGCTCAAGCATGCAACGGGTTGGGAACCGACCGGCGTTGGCAGCACCCAGGAAAACCGTGCCAGTTGGTCCATCTTCTGCGGATACACCCGCAAAGGTACTTGATGCTGCGTACACAGCCAGACACCCGGTAACTGGTGATCTCTTCGCCAATATGCCCAACCATGTAGGCTGATGTCGTCTGCGACGCACAGCGGACAGGCTTTGAGGGGATGCGCCGCCCCTAGCCCACTGGTCAGCAAACCCAACTGGTACTTGAGGTGCCCAATGCCTTGACCACATAACGCCTGTTCAGCTCTCTGCCCCAGCGCCAATGATCGGAACGGGAGGTAAAACGGCAACAAGGTGCGTTGCCTGATGAGCTCAGCAGCCGTGCCTATGGCCCCACTGGTCTTGGCGGCGAGTACAGCCACTTGCGCCGGGAAATCATGGGCGGTTCCGGCCCTGTGATCCCCAAAGAGCTGCAAGCAAGTGGCTCGGTCATGCCCGGTGGCGGCAAGCCGATGGTAACGGCTGCACCAACTGAACAAGGTCTCGTCCGGCAATGGCTCTAACCCAACCGAGAGTCCGGCGAACTCAGCTTGTCTCGGCATCACCGCTCTCCCGCTGCGGACTAGGTTGTCCGGCTGCTGAACGCGGCTTCTTAATGACATCGCGCAACACCTGCGCGCCCTGCAACAGTGACTGGGCTGAAACTTGGACGCGCTTCGGTAGGCGCGTTACCGTCGCGGTCATCCGCTCGTCCGGTGGAGCATTGGCGGCACGACGCAATTCACGCAACCTGGCCTTGGCCGCTGTGCTGATCGTGCTCTCGATCAACAACGCGGCTGCATCCAACGGTGGCACAGGTTGCTGCTGCCGGGACAAGACTGGTTTGACTGCCCCGCGTGTGCCCCCTACGTGGACCTCGGTGAACGGGCACACCAAATCCGGGCGCTTTTCCGCCATCTGGGGAGACACCGCCAGGGACGCCAAATCCTCGACATCTTTGCGGTGGCTGCTGTACTCGCGGCTCCGATAGGCCAGCTTAATGTCTTCCTGGCTTACCTCATGCCTGTCATGTGCCCTGGCTTCCCGGTACGCCTGGAGCAGCAATTTCCGTAACGCCCTGAAGAGACCCCCCGTGTATCGGTGCAGTTCTAAGGCGTGCAAGGCCGCATCAAGCTTGAAGGTGCCCTGAGACGCAGACAAATATTCCTGGACTGCCGCGCTCCACAAGGGATCATCAGCTCCTGGGGGCTCCAACACCATGGGGGCACCTAGCAGACGATCCTTTTCTTCTTGGGGGCGAAGCAGGAACTTCCTAACCAATGAGTAGTTGGCGACATACACCAGTGGCGGCCCCAAGTTGGCCAAGGTCATGATGAGCTGCGAAGTCTTAGTGCTGGCCAATGCGCTTTGCGTGAAGAACTGCATCTCATCGACCACCAGCGTGCTCGTGGCCGTGGCCGAAAGCCAGTCGCCAACGTGCCCCATGAGGCCAGCCATTTCTATCCTCGCCCGCCCGGATAGCGCGACCGGATTGGCCATCCCTCTGAGAATACCCAGGATTGCGGGCTGGCCGTTGATCACCACCCTCCGCACCGGGTGGACTTTCAGCCGCTGCCCGTCAGTCAAGAAGTCAGCCGTGGGCTGCAATTGGCAGATGCGCTCAAACGCCTGGACCAGTGACGATTTGCTCACGCCCGCCAACCCGGTCAGGCATCGAATTGGCTGCGGTGCAATTACCGGCTGAGCACTCGAGCAACGCAGACGGTTGTAGTCCTTCAACGTAGGGTACATGGACATGGCAAAACCCCGTGCCTGGTCCAGGAGGCTGTGCAGCATTACCAGATGCTGCTGCCCTGGCACGAAGATGGCCTCCCAAGCTTGGTCGAGCTGCTTGCAAGCCTCTTCCACGGACATCTGTTGCAGGCCCTGAATCGGTATGGCGGGCTGATACGCGGCGGCGCGAAGGGCCTCATCCGTATCGTACCGGTCGAACCAACCCAGCCATTCACATTGTTTGTGATCTGCCGTCATCTGCGGCCCCATTTCGCGCGTAGGTGCCCAATAATTTCCTGACGTTCCTGCACCGAACTCGCTTTTGAGCGTCGCGTGCGACCTGGTTTGAGGATTCCCTGCTCAAAAGCTTGGCCGGTCAACGCCCGAAACACCTCTTCGTACTCACATTGGGCTGCGAGCCGGTGGGTCATGAGCTCGATCTTCCCGTCTCGCCGAATTTGCTCCAGTTGCTCAAGCTCCAGCACGGAGATGTAGAGTTGCTCCTGGCCATCTCGGATGCTGAGCATGGCGTCGACCTCAGCCATATCGGGCTTTAGCTGTAGCCATAAGTGACGAACACAGACGTCCAACATGTAGCCCGGCAGGGTGTAACGGCCCAGGTCATGCGCCTTTTGTAAGGCACCTGAACACTGGAGTGCGTCAGAGTCATAACGCGCATCTTTGAAATATGCTGCGTCATCGCGCACAGTCAGCTCGATGGGAGTCAAGTAAGCACGCACGGCTTCCTCGAAACGCATCGTGACCGCGTGGTTTCTACCCCTCCGATTGAGGTAGTTCCACAGGGATACAGGTGTCGGGAACACACCATCATTGAGGGCGTCGTTGTTAAGCCGATCCGTTACGTCGGTACTATGGTTGTCGGCCACTGCCCGCAGAATTTCCTGGGCCGCTAACTGTGGAATCGTGAGCCGTGTTTCTTTGTACCGTGGTTTGCCTTCCTGCTTGACCGGCTTCGGATGCAGGGTCTCTACTGAAGCTTTCGATTGACCCGAATAGCTTGGCGCTGCCTCCTTGATGACGGGCATGAATGCCGCATCAGCGGAATCCGCCATTACCGTACTGCCTGGTCCCCGATCATTGATGACATGGGGAGAAATGCCAATGCTGGGCCAGTCCTCTGGCCGGAGTTCAATCCCGAATAGACTGGCGAATTTGACCTTATCCACGGCAGCGCAAAACAGTGCCATACGGTACGCGGAAGCCAACTCCGCGCCGACTGAAAAGCCGATACCCACGATCATCCCTGAGGCGATACAGCGGATGCGGACCACCCAGAGCGCGGGTAGATGGCTTCCGGGCCGATTACCGATGGCTACCTGATCACAACAATAGGCGTCCTGTTCAGTTCGTTCCATCAGGTTGCCGACGCTTTCTGCAAAGCGGCCTAGGGAGTGCGTCAATCGATTACGCACCCGTGCATGACCGTACTTGTAGGTCTGGCGGATCTCCAATGGAAAGGTCTGTGCCACCCGATATGCAAACTGCCCTAGTGACGGAAACGGCCGGCCTGCGGGATGGATGAACGACTTGCGACCAAAGGGATCGGTTTGCATCACACACCCAAATACCGAAACGAGTGTCCGACGGTAGATTCGGCTAAGGTGCTGGCCCGGCCCCGCGAACCGGCGATAACCTTCTAGGATACGCTCAACGATCTCCGGATCATTGGTCCCATGGCCGTGATGGGCGCCGTAGATATGTGACGGCCGCCCCAGTTTGCGCTCGTGCCCCATGCGACTCCAACGTCCGATGCAATGCACCGCGTAATGCAATGCCCACCGACTGAAACCAAATGCGAGATAGGCGTAGAACGCAGTCCGCAATCGGGTTTCGTGCTGAACCGGTTTGCAGGCCCTGGCGTGGGCATTAATTACCGCATCTGGGGACTCTGCCGCCAGCACCTGGTCTAGGTTCTGCACCAGTGGCCAGAGGTGCAGCAAAATCTGGTCAATCCGCTCCTCATGGCTTTTCTTGCGCCCTTGGCGAGGCTGGCTGTAGGTCCGCAGTTCATCGATAGTTAGGCCGTTAAACCAGGGAGGCAATTCCTCTTGTAGCTCACGGGTAACGATCATCCCATCCTCAAGGCCTTGCTCGAACCGGTAGCGCGACAGGTAGTGCAATACAGGCCTGAAGGACTCGGGCGATCCCGTTGAGTTCAGGGCCGAAACTTCCGGTTGCTCGGTACTGCTTGAGTAGGAAGGGCATGTATCGTTTTGGGCTTTAGGTCTATGCCTGAGGCACTTGCATTTGAACTCGAGCAGAAGGACACGTTGCCGGGCCGGGTCACTGCGGAGCAGGTGATAGACCACATCTTTGCGCAGCACATCAAATCCATCTGGGGCACATAGTTGGGTTCCTGTTTGCATGGTTGCCTCCTCACGAGGGTTGCCGCGCAAACCACGCTGAAAAGACCTGCACAGGATCCCTGCGCTGCGGCCGAAGTGGCCTGTCAACGAAGATGACCTCGTCCATCAACTCGGCACGTACATCGCGCTGCCAGACAGCTCGAGCAAAGGCTGCCTTGGCAAGGTCTAGTGGTAGATCGTGGCGACGCATAATCGACAGCAGTACATCCAGTGGCCTTTGGCCCGTTTGGATGCTCGCCTGCAGCCGTTCACAAAGCTCGACATAGAGGCCTCTCTCCAACCCCGCTGCACGGTGCTGAACTAACAACAGACTGCGTAGGTTCTGTATCAGCAATTCCGGCAAGTCGCGCGCCACAATTCGGACCGTGGGGATTCCAGCGTCCGCGTAATAGCGCTCCTCGATGGCATGCCGGCTACGCACCATGCTCATCTCCACTTGCGGATTGCGTGCTGGCTTGCTGCCTAACAGGCGACGATTGAATTCTTCTGACGAGCCCTTGATGGTCCAGTTGACACAATAAGGCCCGTCTTCATCCATGAGAAACAGCAAGAGGTCGCCTATAAACGGGGCAGGCACAGGAATTCGCCCGGAGCCGTCCGGGTGATCTACCTGGATCCACTGATGGCGCTCGATCATGTCGAGTCGATCGCACACATCGATCGTCCCACGGACTGGGGGCAATTCCGTGCCGACCGCCGATGCATGCCCAGCAAGCGGATGCAAGCGTGGTTCGGTGGCCAGCATGCGTTGTTCCTGCAGTTCGAACAGCATCGGGTGGAACAGGGCCAGAAGTAATGCCTTTTCTTCGATGGACGATAGGGCGTGGCAATAGCGCCCCAGCCGCTCAGACCAGACTTGAGCGAAACGGCTGCGTGCTGGAGCCTCCTCACGGGTTGCCCGAATAGCGGGGTCGTAGGTTGAACCCCATTGCGGCGGGTCTTGGCGACGCAACACCTCCTTGAGGCGTGCAATGGTCAGGTACTTGGGTTTGGACATGGGCCGTCCTTTCCTGCCGGCATCGCCGGCACAAGAAATTCTTCAGGAAAGGAAAGCCCTTGACTCCGGCTGCAGGCCAGAGTACGTTTTCGATACGCAATGAATCCGTGGACTTTCCCGCGGTACACGACGCCACTGGCTCTCACCCCGGTGGCGTTTTTGTTTATGCATAGCGTCTACATGATGATCTCCTCATCCGGCACAACTACATTCGGCATAACCGAAACAGTTGTTGGGTCGCGTGTGGTCACAAGATCACTTGCCACCCTTGGCTAATGATCGTTGGCGACTCAACCACATGGCCACATCCTGGGTCAGGGCAAAACTGCCCCGCCGGTGTTCGAGTTTGAAAACAGGTACGGGCATGACACCCCTTGCTAAGGCCTGCTGGAAAGCCGCGGCCGATGGATACCCAAGCTTTTTCTCCT
>JAAXVP010000246.1 GCA_013335435.1 Thiobacillus sp.
CTCAGCGGCGCGGTCGCCGCCGGGGCCGCCAGCGCGCTGGCCTGGCTGCTTGCCCGGCAGGTGTTCGAGTTGCCCCACGTCGCCGATCCGGCCATCTGGCTGGCCGGCCTGGCCGGCGGCCTGGCCCTGGTCCTGAGCACCGGCCTGGTGGCGACCCGCGGCCTGGTCTCGGCGCCGCCGCTGGCGGCGCTCAGTACCGGCGACTGATCAGAAGTGCAATGTCACCTCGGCGGTGGCCGTGGTGGTGTCGGCCGGCCCGTCCATGAAGTCACGGATGATGCCCAGGCTGAGGTCGACCTGCCCGTTCGGGCAGTACACCAGGCCCAGTTCGACGTAGCCCATGACGGCATCCTCGGCGCGGTCCGGATTGCTTTGCAGGCCGAGGTCGAGGGCCAGCCGCCAGCCCTCCGCGACCGCCCAGACCGGGGCGACGGAGACGCGCCAGAAGGTCTGGCGCTCATCGATGGCGGAATCGTCGTAGTTGCTGCGCGCCAATTCGGCGTTGAAATGCAGCTCGCCGAACGAGGTCTCCCGGCTGGCGATGAAGGTGACCCCGTAGGACAGCTCGCCGTTGCCCAGGCCCGCCGCCTCGTCCGACGCCGATACCGGCAGCAGGATTTCCGGCTTCAGGGCCAGGCTGACCTTGTCCGCCTCGTTCTCGTAGAAACGCCACTTGGCACCGATGCCGACGTTGCCCCAGCCGCTCGGGCCACTGGCCTGCCAGGCCGAACCGGCGAACAGGTCGAGGTTGTCGGTCACGCCGCGGGTGTAGGTGACGCCGATGGCACGGCCAGTGTCGCCCTCGCTACGGACCTGGTCGTAGCCGATCTCGAGCTGGTTGCCAGCCATGCCCTGGGTGCCAGTATCGTCGGTGATCAGCGGATGGAAGGCCAGGGCCGGAAGCGGCAGGGTGAGTAGGCCGGCCAGGATGGCTGAGCGGACGATCGGTTGCATGGCGACTCCTAGTGAATGACGTTGCGAAGCACTGGTTCAGGCGGGTAAGAAAATTATCTCAAAGATATTACCGGCCAGCCATGGCCTACTGCATGCGCCTTCAGGGTTGGGTCCGGGTCGACCGCGACGGGGTGGTGGACCCGTTCCAGCAGGGGCAGGTCGTTCAGGGAATCGCTGTAGAACCAGCTTTCCGCGACATCGGCCCAGCCGAGGCCGCGTCCGGCCAGCCATGCGTCCAGGCGACGCACCTTGCCCTCCCTGAAGGAAGGCAGGCCGGCAACCCGGCCGGTGAACTCGCCGCCGATCTGCTCGGGATCGGTGGCGATCAGGTGCTCGACGCCGAGCCAGGCGGCGATAGGCGCGGTGACGAAGCTGTTGGTGGCGGTGACGATGACCCGGACGTCGTCCTTGTGCCGCTCGAGCAACGCCGGCGTCTCCTTGGCCAGCATGGGCACGATCTTGGTGCGCATGTATTCGCCATGCCAGGCGTCCAGTTGGGCACGCGGATGGCGCGAGAGCGGCTTGAGCTGGAAGTCGAGGAATTCGTGGATATCCAGGGTGCCGGCCTTGTACTGGTCGTAGAACTGCTGGTTGCGCGCCTCGTAGACCTCGCGGTCGAGGACGCCCTGCTCGATCAGGAACTGCGCCCACTCGAAGTCGGAATCGCCGGCCAGCAGGGTGTTGTCTAGGTCGAACAGGGCGAGGCGCATTTCCTTATCCATCAGCAAACTCTAAAATGCCCTGAAGTATATCCGAGACACCCCGATGAACCTGGTTTCCGCCCACATCCCGTCCACTTGGACGGTCGCGCTCTGGCTGCTGTTGGCCGGGCTGTTCGTCCTGATGTGGCGCAAGGCGGCCTGGCCGGTGCTGAAGACGCCCGGCAACCTGAACGTCCTGCTCGGCACCACCGTGATCCTGCTCGGCCTCTGGCTGATCAAGACCGGCATCCGGCCGGGCCTGAACTTCCACCTCCTGGGCGCTACCGCCCTGACCCTGATGTTCCGGCCCTGGTTCGCCATCCTCGCCCTGGCCCTGGTGATCGCCGGGCTGACCCTCCAAAACGGCGAATTCAACGCCTATCCGGCCAACGTCCTGTTGATGGCCGTGCTGCCGGTTTCGGTAAGCTGGACGATCTATCGGCTGGTCGAGCGCAAGCTGGCCAACCACGTGTTCATCTATATCTTCCTCAACTGCTTCTTCGGCGCCGGCATCACCATCGCCGTGGTCGGCATCGCCTCCACCCTGATCGCCACGGCCCTCGGCGTCTACAGCCTCGACTACCTGCTCGACAACTACCTGCCCTTCTATATGTTGATGGCCTGGGCCGAGGCCTTCGCCACCGGCATGATCATGACCATCCTGGTGGTCTACAAACCGGAGTGGGTCGCCACTTTCGACGACCAGCGCTACCTGGTTTCGAAATAACGTACGCCACGCCCGGTTTGCCGGGCGCATGGTTCTGCTAAAGTTTCCTCGGGCGGTTCCGATATATCGACAGACCCAGGGAACTGCCGGCCAAGCCGGCCGCCGGTGGATGGCCATCCGGACCCTTGCCAAGCAACCTAGCCGCCGTTAGGTGGAGGAAGACAACATGTCGGATTTGCTGCGCCGCATTGACGCCCGCACCAAATTGGCCGGCGCGAACAAGCTGGAGATCCTGCTGTTCACGCTCGGGACCGATTTGAACACGGGGCGCAAGGAGACATTCGGCATCAACGTGTTCAAGGTGCGCGAGGTCATGCGCATCCCCGAGATCACCCGCGCCCCGGAAATGCCGCCGGCCGTGGAAGGCATGGTCAGCCTGCGCGGCGTCCTGGTCCCGGTGGTCGACCTGGCCAAGTACATCGGCATCTCCACCGACACCCCGCCGGCGATCATGATCGTCACCGAATACAACGGCCACACCCAGGGCTTCCTGGTCGGCGAGGTCGATACCATCCTGCGCCTGGACTGGTCCGAGATGCGGGTGCCGCCGCAGATGCTGACCGCGCGCATGGGCGGCCTGGTGACCGCGGTCACCGAGCTGAAGGACAAACGCCTGGTGATGATGCTGGACGTCGAGAAGATCCTCTCCGAGACCACCAACTTCGACGACAGCCACCTGTTCACCAACCTGGAACCCCTGGTCAAGACCAACCGCACCATCCTCTATGCCGACGACTCGACCGTGGCGCGCAACCAGATCTCGCGCACCCTGGAGGCGCTGGGCGTAAGCGGCATCGCCACCATCAACGGCCGCCACGCCTGGGAAGAGTTGCAAAAGATCGCCGCCCAATCCGAAGTGTCCGGCCGGCCCGTGAAGGACTACATCCAACTGGTCCTGACCGATGTCGAGATGCCCGAGATGGACGGCTACGTGCTGACCAAGCACATCAAGACCGACCCGCGCTTCGCCGGCCTGCCGGTGATCATGCATTCCTCGCTGTCCTCCGACGCCAACCGCAGCCTGGGCATCTCGGTCGGGGTCGACGAATATGTGCCCAAGTTCGAGCCCACCCGCCTGGCCGAAGTATTGTCCCGACTGCTGACCTGAGCGCGCCACCATGAATCCACTGGAATCCCCGCAACTTCTCGAAGCCGTCGACGCCCGAACCAAGCTGGCCGGCTCCAACAAGATGGAGCTGTTGCTGTTCACGATGGGCTCGAACGAGATCTTCGGCATCAACGTATTCAAGGTGCGCGAGGTCTCGCCGACGCCGCCGATCACCCTGACCCCGAACATGCCCTACGGCGTCGAGGGCGTCATCTCCCTGCGCGGCAGCATCATCCCGGTGATTTCGCTGATCAAGTTCATCAAGGGTGAGCGCGCCTCCGAGGAACTCGGCGGCACCATGATCGTCACCGAGTTCTCGCGCCACACCCAGGGCTTCCTGGTCGATGACGTCGACCGCATCATCCGGGTCGATTGGGACAAGGTAAAACCGCCGGAGTCGATGCTGGCCGGCCAGGACGCCCTGATCACCGCGATCACCGAACTGGACGACGGCCGCCTGGTGTCGATCCTGGACGTCGAGCGGGTGCTGTCCGAGGTGTTGGGCGAGAAGATCGTCCCCACCCTGCCCAAGGTCGACCCCCGGCTCAACCTGACCGTGTTCTTCGCCGACGACTCCAGCGTCGCCCGCAAGGAGATCGTCATCGTCCTGGACAAGCTCGGCATCAAATATATCCAGGCCAACGACGGCCTGGAGGCCTGGACCAAGTTGCAGGGCATCGCCACCCGCGCCGCCGCGGAAGGCACCCCGGTGCGCAACCAGATCCAGCTCATCCTGGTCGACGCCGAGATGCCCGAGATGGACGGCTACGTGCTCACCCGCAACATCAAATCGGACAATCGCCTGGCCGGCATCCCGGTAGTCATGCATTCCTCGCTGTCCTCCGAGGCCAACCGGACCATGGGCCAACGGGTGGGGGTCGACGCCTACGTCGCCAAGTTCGACCCCTCCGTGTTGGCGGATACCTTGCTCGCCCTGCTCAAACGCTAGTTACAATCCGGGATATGGCAACACAATCATTCAAGGATTCGCATGGCTGACAAGAACCTCAAATTCCTCGTCGTGGATGACTTCTCCACCATGCGCCGCATCGTGCGCAACCTGCTCAAGGAATTGGGCTACACCAACGTCGACGAGGCGGAAGACGGCGTCGTGGCCCTGCAAAAGATCAAGGGGGGCGGCTTCCAGTTCGTCATCACCGACTGGAACATGCCCAACATGACCGGCATCGAGCTGCTCAAGGCCGTCCGCGCCGATGCCGGCTACAACCGACTGCCGGTCCTGATGATCACCGCCGAGGCCAAGAAGGAAAACATCATCGAGGCCGCCCAAAACGGCGCTTCCGGCTACATCGTCAAGCCGTTCACGGCCGCCACGCTCGAAGAAAAGATGAACAAGATCTTCGAGAAATTCGGCATGTGAGCCGGGCGAGACAGGAGACAGACATATGAGCAGCGATTCCCCGGAACTGGAGGCCCTGTTCGACAGCATCGCCTTCGCTGACGAACCCAAGGTCGAGCCGGAGCCGGAAGCGGCCGGCGACACCCCCGAGCTGGAAAGCCTGTTCGACAGCATCACCTTGGCCATGACCCAGGAAGACGCGGGCGGCCAGGGCGAAGGCGGTTCGAAAAAGGTCTTCGCGCAACTGGGCCAGATGACCCGCGGCCTGCACAACATGTTGCGCGAACTCGGCCTCGACCAGACCATCTCCAAGTTCGCCCAGGAGTTGCCGGACAACCGCGATCGTCTCAACTACATCGCGGCGATGACCGCCCAGGCGGCGGAAAAGACCCTCAACGCCGCCGAAGCCGCGCAACCCATCCAGGCCGACCTGAGCCGGACCGCCGGCGACCTGGCCGGCAAGTGGGACAAGATGCTGGCCAAG
>JAAXVP010000504.1 GCA_013335435.1 Thiobacillus sp.
CCAATACGCTGGGCGGCTACGGCTACCCCGGCACGGAGCTGCACCTCAACGCGCAAACCAACTGGAGCGCCTACGAAAGCCTGCTCTACGACGTCTGGCCGGAGGGTCTCTTGTTTGGCCGGAAGTTCGACCTGGGCCTGTTCCCGTGGCGCGCCGGCATCCAGCCGCCGCCCTTGGCGTGCAGACCCATGCCGGCGCTGGCGCGGAAGGCCTTGAGGGAGCAGCCGTAGTCCTGCAGGTGCACGCCGGTGATGCGGGCGATCAGGCGGTTGGCGATCTTCGACGGGATCTTGCGCAGGATCATGCCGTCCTTGCGGTTCTTGCGCCAACCGGCGACCAGGTCGAGGTCTTCGCGGAGCAGGCGGCCGACCATGCGCGGGATGTCGATGGGGTCGTTCTGCAGGTCACCGTCCATGGTGACGATCACGTCGCCGCGGGCGGCGTCGAGGCCGGCCTGCATGGCGGCGGTCTGCTTGAAATTGCGCATCAGCGCCACGATGCGCACGTGGGGGCCGTAGCGCTTGGCGGCCTTCTCGAGATTGGGCACGGTGTTGTCGGACGAGCCGTCATCGACGATCACCACTTCCCACGGGTAGGGGTAGGGATTGAGGGCCAGGTGGACGCGTTCGAGAAGCGGGTCCACGTTGTCTTCCTCGTTGTACAGCGGGACGACCAGCGACAGGCGGTGGGGAGGCAGATCGGCCGGAATGTCCGGCGTGGCCGGGGGAAGCGATGAGAGCTGGGTGGATTCGGTCATGATGGCTATTCGGCTGTGGATCTGGTTTGCGCCCCGTCGACGGCGGACGAGGCGGATTGTATGTCGGACGATGCGTGATCGGTCGTTTCCTGCACCCGGGCGGCCGGGAAAAGCCAGGCAATGGCGCCGGACGTGACCGAGCAGGCAATCACGAAAAGGTGCAGCGCCAAGGCCACTTGCAGGCCGACCGCCAGCGGAATGCCGCTGGGCAGCAGTGCGGCGGCAGAGCCGGCTTCGTAGGTGCCGAAACCGGCAACGCCCTGGATGGGCAGGATGGCAGCCAGTTCGGCTCCCAGGGCGCCGGCCGCACCGACAGCCAGGGCGGCGGGGATCAGCGCGACCAGCAGGCAGGCCTGGGCGGCGAGTTTCACCGTCCAGTTGGCGATGGTCCATACCCAGCCGTAGCGGGCGTGACGGGTGCTTTCGGCGAAGGCGTCGCGCACCTTGGCGAGCTTGGCGGTGAAGGCCTTGCCGTCGGCCCAGTCGTGCGGCGCCCGCGCCCAGCGCGGCAGCCACCAGGCGGTGACGATGACGCCGATGACGGCGATTGCCTTGAGGCCCGGATGGACGCCCGGCCACACGATGGCCGCGAGCGCCATCACCACGAAGGCATCCTGCAGGCGGAACCAGAACAGGGAGGCGATGGCGCGTGGGAGGGGAATGCCGAAGTTCTGGCGCAGCAGCAGCGGGAAGGCCGCTTCGCCACCCCGGAAGGGCACCACGTTGATCATCGCATTGTGGATCAGCACGATGCGCAGGCAGGTGCCGAAGCGCCGCCTGGCCTGGGCGCGGAATTCGTCGAAGACGCGCAGGGCGCGCAGCCCGTACGACAGCGCGAAGCCGGCTGCCGACAGGCCGAGCGTGAGGGCGTCGAGCCGGGCGAACACATCGCCGAGGCCGCGCCAGCGTCCGTCGGCCATCAGCCAGGCGAGCAGGCCGGCCGATACGGC
>JAAXVP010000247.1 GCA_013335435.1 Thiobacillus sp.
TCGGCCCATGACTTGATCTTCTGCGCCGCCCATTCCCGGCCGCCCAGGCCGAAGGCGAGGGCGAGGGCGAGTACCAGGCCGCCGAAGGCGATGGAGAAGGCCGCCGTGACCAGCTGGGTGGCGATCTGCAACTGCTCCAGGGCCAGGAAGAAGGCGAAGATCTGCACCATGTATTCCGCCGTGGTGCTCATGCCGAGGGCGTTGGGGGCCTTGATGCCGTTCAGCCAGGTGAACACCAGGCGGTTGACGAAGCGCGCCAGCAGGGTACCGAACAGCAGGACCAGGATGGCGACCAGGACGTTGGGCAGGTAGAGCACCACCCGGTTGAGCAGTTCGGCCACCGTTTCCAGGCCCAGGCTGTTGGCCACCGACACGGCCACCACCAGGATCACCAGCCAGTAGGCCAGGGCACCGATCACGGTGGACAGGGACAGCTTGACGCCGCCGGTCTGGGCCAGGGCCTCGAGGCCGGATTTCTGGGCCAGGCTGTCGAACTGCATGGCCTTGAGCAGGCGCTCGACGCCGGTCTTGAGCACGCGGGCCAGCAGCCAGCCGAGGAAGAGCAGGATCAGGGCGGCCAGGAGCTTGGGCACGAAGATGGCGATCTGGCTCCAGAAGGCCTGCAGGGAGGAGAGGAAAAGGTCGATTTGCTGGTTCATGAAAACTCCTTGTGCGCGACTGCGGTTCGGTTTTGGCGCGATGTTAGGCCGTGGCCGGGCACGAAAAATCGGGGTGTTTCCGTACGGGGTTGCCGTACTTCCAGATCATCCCGATCTTACTCCGGGCCGGCTTCCGTTTCGTACACCGAGTCGGGCGCGAAGCGCAGGGCCGGATCCTTGGCCCGGTGGTGGCGCAGGTAGATGTAGAAGTCGTCCACGGCCAGGATTTTGATCTTGCCGGTCTCATGTGACATCACGTGGCGCGCCCGCTCGGCCAGGCCGGAACCGCGGTGGATGGCCTCCATGTCCTTGAGGTAATGAAAACCGTGCTCCTCGGAAATGGAATACGGGTCGCGGCCTGTATTGGGAGGTTATTGTCCGGCCGGGGGCTGAGGAGGGAAACCCGGCCATCCCGTACGTGAAACACTTATGGGTTGCGTGCATGGAGAGGGCGGCCGATACGGTCCGCCGCCTGGTTCGCCAACTGACGGCCCAGGCATGCAAGACGGGAGTTCGGCCGTTGTGATACTTTGGTCGGCAGGGTTCAGATGCCTGCAACGTATCATGTCGCTCATGAACAAGGCATTCTCGATGATGTTTGGGGTGGTTGCTTCCGCGCCTCCGAGATCGAGACCGGCAAGGTTCTCGGGGAACCGACCCTCTACCGCTACAAGCACGACAATATTCTGGAAAAGGATGTTCAGGACGTGTTCGTCTCCGCTATGGCCAAGGCGGGCGACTCATCGATCCTGGTGACCGATGACAGTGCGGCCGTCCATCGGGTCGATCCGGTGAGCCGGACCTCTCGGATCGCAACATGGCCGGTCGGTTTGACGCCGGTTGCCAGGGAGCCGCTGACTGCCGAACTTGTGATCACGAACGGGACCGACCGGATCGTCCAGTTCGACAAGCCCAGCATCGGGCTTGATGGCAGGCTCACCAACAACCTGTTTCGCGTCAAGGCCGACGGGGTCGAGATACCCTGAGTGGGTTGCCGCCTGCATCATTGGAATGATCGATTCGGCGCTCCCCTGGACGGTCCGAAATCGGCCGGTCAAGGACGAGGGGGCTTGATGGGGCGGCGCCGGCGCGGTTACGCCATTGCCACGGCCGTCGCCAGCACCGCATCCAGCGCCCCGCGCCGATACAGCTCCTCCAGGGTCGCCACCACGCGCGGGTCGAAGCGGTCGCCGGCCTCCTTGCGCAATTCGGCCAGGGCGTCTTCGACGGTCCAGGCCTCCTTGTAGGGGCGGCGGCTGACCAGGGCGTCGAAGACGTCCACCACCGAGACGATGCGGCTGCTCAGGGGCAGTTGCTCGGCGCGCAGGCCGTTCGGGTAGCCGCCGCCGCCGTAGCGCTCGTGGTGGGTGAGGGCGATCTCCCGGGCCATGGCCATGGCCGGGTCGCCGTTCAGGATGTCGGCGCCGATCTCGGTGTGGCGCTTCATATGCTCGTATTCCTCGCCGCTCAGCTTGCCCGGCTTGCGCAGGATGTCGTCCGGGATGGCGACCTTGCCGACGTCGTGCAGGCGGCTGGCCTTGCCGATCTTCTCGGCCACCTCGGGCGCCATGCCCAGGGCCAGGGCCACCAGGCGGCTGTATTCGGCGATCCGGTGGATGTGGGCGCCGGTGGTGCTGTCCTTGTATTCGGCCACCATGGCGAGCATGTCGATGGCGTGCTCGTAGGATTCCTGCAGGCTGATGTGCAGGCGCAGGTTGGCCATGGCGGCGGCGCACTGGTTGGCGAAGATCATGATCAGCTTGTGGTCGAGCTCCTCGATCGGTTCCTCGGCCTCCAGGTAGATGAAGCCGAGCGCCTCGCCGCTGGCGACCAGGGGCACCACCACCGCCTCCTGGCGCAGTCCCTGGGGCGTCTCATGGTGGTGGATGGCCTCGGAACACAGGTTCAGGATCTGTTGGAAGCGGGCGTTGCCGGATGAGCGGGCGAGGTCGCCGGTGCCGGCCCGGATGCGGATCTCGTTGGCCTCGAAGGTGGAGACGAAGCCGTCCACGGTGGTGATCAGGCCGGATTCGCGCAGGTTGCACAGGGCGATGATCTGGGTCAGGACGCCGCGGAAGAACTCCTCCAGGGTCTCGGCCTGCATCTTGTACAGGTCCGGCGTCGCGGTCAGGATGTTCTCCAGGCCGATCCGGTTCAACTCGATGGCGTGCAGGTCGCGGTAGGACTTGATGGCGCTGCGTACCGCGGTGTAGAGCTTCTGCACGGTCAGCTCGGTCTTGTCCTTGTAGTCGTCGATGTCGAAGTTGTCGATGACGTAGCGTTCCGGTGCCACGCCGGGTTGGCCGGTGCGGACGATCAGGCGCACCAGGTCGTTGCCCAGATCCTCGCGGATGTATTTGACCAGTTGCAGGCCGGCGTCGTCGGTTTCCATGACCACGTCGATCAGGGCGACGGCGATGTCCGTGTGCCTGGCCAGGACGGCCTGGGCCTCGGCGGCGGAATGGGCGGAGAGGATTTCCAGCGGCCGCTGGGCGAAGGCGAAGTCGCGCAGGTTCATCCGGGTCAGGGTGTGGATGTCGGGCTCGTCGTCGACGACCAGTATCTTCCAGGGCACCTGGCGGGTCGATACCGCCTTGCCGGATCTGTCGGTTGGCGCGGCGTCGGTCTTGCGGATCAGCTTCATCGGAGTGGGCCTGTCTCGAGGGTTAACTGGGTGCGCCGGCGGCGGGCCGGATCGGGAAGGTGATCTCGCAGCGGAAGCCGCGGCCGGGCTCGCTGCGGCACTGGATGTCGCCGTGCAGGATCCGCGTGGCCAGGTTGTAGACGATGTACATGCCCAGGCCGCTGCCGCCCCGGCCGCGCCGGGTGGTGAAGAAGGGCTCGAACAGGTGCGCCAGGGTATGCGCGTCCATGCCGGCGCCATTGTCGCTGTAGACGAGCCGGGCATTGCCGGCGTCGGCCAAGGCCAGTTCGACCTCGATGCGCCCCGGCTTGGTACCGTCGGCGAAGGCGTGACTGTGGCTGTTGCCGAGCAGGTTGTTGAGGATCTGCACCAGGGCGCCGGCCGGGCCGTGCAGGGCCAGGCCGGCGGGGCAGTCGGCATGCAGCTCGATGGCGGTGCGCTTGAACTGGTTGCGCAGGCCTAGGAAACAGTCCTCGATGAGTTGTCTGGGCTCGAAGTCGCGGTCCTGGTCGGAGGCCTGGTCGACCGAGGTGCGCTTGAAGCTGGCCACCATGTCGGCGGCCCGGCGCAGGCTGTCCAGGGCCAGGCCGGCGGACTCGCGCTGGCTGGCGAAACCGGTGCGCAGGTCCGCCTCGGTGACCTCCTCCTGGTCGAGCAGGGCCTCGGTGCGGGCGATCTGCTCCAGGTTCTGCGACACCGCGCCGACCGCGATGCCGACCGGGGTATTCACCTCGTGGGCGAAGCCGGCCACCATGCGGCCCAGCGAGGCCATCTTCTCGCTTTGCACCAGCTCGTTCTGGGCCGCTTCCAGTTCGGTTACCTTCGCGGCCAGGGCCTCGGCGGTGCGCCGGCGCTGGTCGCGCTCGGCCTCCAGGCTGGCGACATGGCGCCGGATGGTGGCGAAGCTGAGCCAGAGCAGGCCGGCGATGACAGCGAAGGCGGCGGCATGGACGCCGAGGTTGGTGCGGCGCTGGTCGGCCACCACGTCGTAGACGTACCCGGCCGGCTGGACGACGCTGATGCCGCCGCGGATGTCGCCCAGGCGGTAGCCTTGCTGGGCATGGCATTGCAGGCAGGTTTCGGTAACCACCAGGGGCGCCATGTAGCGGAACTCGCCGTCCTCGGTCGCCACCATCTCCTTGCCGCCGGCCTCGAACCGGCGCAGGGCGTCCGCCTCCCAGGCGTTGGCGGCATTGGCCGGGTTGACTGGCTTCAGGCTGGTCAGGTGGATCTTCAGGTTGCCCTCGCGCACCAGCAGGTTGTTCAGTTCCGGAGAATCGGGCGCGAAGACGCCACCGTGGCCGGCAATCCAGGAGCGCGTGGTCTGGATCATGTCGAACACCAGGCGGGCGCGCAGCACGCCGAGCTCGTGGGCGTGGCGCTCGATGCCGCGGGCGTTCCAGAAATAGGAGGCAGCGATCAGGACGCCGACCAGCAGGATGGCCCCCGCCCAGTACAGCGGGGTCTTGATGAAGGTGGCACGGAAAGGGACAGTGGGCATCGTGCTCGGCCGTTTTTTCTCGATTATCGGCCTTAATGCCCGGGGGGTCTATTTCCCGGCCGGATGGATCAAGGTCCGGTGCACCCACCAGCCGGCCAGGGCGCAGGCGGACATGATTGCGGCCAGGGGCGCCGGGCTGGCGCCGTGGCCGAGGCCCATGACCGTTCCGGCCAGGGTGGCGAGGCCGAACTGCAGGGCGCCCATCAGGGCCGAGGCGGTGCCGGCACGCTGGCCGTGGGTGGCCATGGCGGTGGCGCTGGAATTGGGCGCGGTCGCGCAGTCGGTCGAGGTGATGGCGGAGGCACCGCTCGTGGCCACCCAGGACGCAGCCACCGGCCAGGTCATGAACCGGCAGTTTGTGAACAATCTGCTGCTGGTGGACCGGGGCGTTTTCAACCTGGCTTCGCTGGCGCCGGGTGTCACAGAGGGCGCGGGCAGCTCTTTCGG
>JAAXVP010000248.1 GCA_013335435.1 Thiobacillus sp.
CCGAACTACCACGACTGATCGACCACCCAGAAAGAGGAGGGCGCTGCCCTCCTTTTTTCATTGAGGCGCCGCCATGCACCAGAAAATCCTCATCCTCGACTTCGGTTCCCAGTTCACCCAGCTGATCGCCCGCCGGGTACGCGAGCACAACGTCTACTGCGAACTGCATCCCTACGACGTCAGCGAGCAGTTCATCCGCGACTACGCGCCGGCCGGGATCATCCTGTCCGGCGGCCCTTCCTCGGTCACCGAGGAAGAGACCCCGCGCGCCCCGCAGGTCGTGTTCGACCTCGGCGTGCCGGTGCTGGGCATCTGCTACGGCATGCAGACCATGGCCGCGCAATTGGGCGGCAAGGTGATCAACGGCAGCCACCATGAATACGGCTACGCCGAGGTCCGCGCCCACGGCCATTCCCGGCTGCTGACCGACATCCAGGACCGCAAGGATCCGGACGGCAAGTGCTGGCTGGACGTCTGGATGAGCCACGGCGACCAGGTCGAGCGTCTGCCCGAGGGCTTCCAGGTGATGTGCGAGAATGCCTCGACGCCGATCGCCGGCATGTTCGACGGCGCGCGCGACTTCTACGCCGTGCAGTTCCACCCCGAGGTCACCCACACGATCCAGGGCAAGGCCATGATCGGCCGCTTCGTGCATGACATCTGCGGCTGCGGCCAGGACTGGAACATGCCGAACTACATCGACGAGGCCATCGCCAAGGTGCAGGCCCAGGTCGGCGGCGACGAGGTGATCCTGGGACTGTCCGGCGGGGTCGATTCCTCCGTGGTGGCGGCACTGTTGCACAAGGCCATCGGCACCCAGCTCACCTGCGTGTTCGTCGACACCGGCCTCCTGCGCCTGAACGAGGGCCAGATGGTCATGGACATGTTCGCCCGCAACCTGGGCGTCAAGGTCATCCACGTCGACGCCACCGAACGTTTCATGACCAAGCTGGCGGGCGTCAGCGACCCGGAGAAGAAGCGCAAGATCATCGGCGGCGAGTTCGTCGCCGTGTTCCAGGAAGAGTCGGCCAAGCTGAAGAACGCCAAGTGGCTGGCCCAGGGCACCATCTACCCGGACGTGATCGAATCGGCCGGCGCCAAGACCAAGAAGGCCCACGCCATCAAGAGCCACCACAACGTCGGCGGCCTGCCCGAGGACATGCATCTCAAGCTCCTGGAGCCGCTGCGCGAGCTGTTCAAGGACGAGGTCCGCGAACTGGGCGTCGCCCTCGGCCTGCCCCACGAGATGGTCTATCGGCATCCCTTCCCCGGCCCCGGCCTGGGCGTGCGCATCCTTGGCGAGATCAAGAAGGAATATGCCGACCTGCTGCGCCACGCGGATCACATCTTTATTGAAGAATTGCGTGCAAGTGGTTGGTATGAAAAGACTTCACAGGCCTTCGCGGTGTTCCTGCCGGTCAAGGCCGTGGGCGTGATGGGGGATGGCCGGACCTATGATTATGTCGTCGCACTGCGTGCCGTGCAGACCCAGGACTTCATGACCGCGCACTGGGCCGAGTTGCCGTACTCCCTCCTGGCCAAGGTCTCCAACCGCATCATCAACGAGATCCGCGGCATCAACCGGGTCACTTACGACATCACGGGCAAGCCGCCGGGCACCATCGAGTGGGAATGAAATGGCCCACCAAGGCGGGCTTGAAACGCCTGCTCCTGGATGCCGTACTGGTCATCGCGGTGGTGTTCGGCATCCAGGCCTGGCAGCAGCGCGACGTTCCCGCTGGGCCGGCGCCTGCCATTGCGGGTGAGTTGGCCGGAGGCGGCACATTCGATCTGGCCTCCTGGCGTGCCAGCCATCCTGGCCGCCCCGTCGCCCTGCATTTCTGGGCCGAATGGTGCCCGATCTGCACCAAGGAGGAGGGCGGCGTCAGCGCCATCCTGGCCGATTGGCCGGTCATGACCGTGGCCATGCAATCCGGTCCGGCGGTCCAGGTGGCGGCTCATCTCCGGGACAAGGGACTGGGTTGGCCGGCCCTGGTGGATGCCGATGGCCGCATTGCCGCCGCCTACGGCCTCAAGGGGGTGCCTGCCTTCATCGTGATCGACCGCGATGGCCGCATCCGGTCGGTCTCTACCGGCTACACCACTGAACTCGGCATGCGCCTGCGCCTGTGGTGGGCAGGGCGCTAGACCGGTTTCAGACCGTTACCGCCTCCTCGGCGAACCGCAGGCGAATCTCGCCGCTTTCGTCGACATCGACAGTCACTTCACCGCCGTTGGCCAAGCGGCCGAATAGCAGCTCGTCGGCCAGGGCCTTGCGGATAGTGTCCTGGATCAGTCTTGCCATGGGCCGGGCACCCATGAGCGGGTCGAAACCGTTCTTGGCCAGGTGGGTCTTCAGCGCGTCCGTGAAATGGGCCTCGACTTTCTTGGCCTGGAGCTGGTCATCCAGTTGCATCAGGAACTTGTCGACCACGCGCAGGATGACCTCCTCGGACAGGGAGGCGAAGGAGATCGTGGCGTCCAGGCGGTTGCGGAACTCGGGCGTGAACAGGCGCTTGATGTCGGCCATCTCGTCGCCCTTCTTCTCCGGCAGGGAGAAGCCGATACCGGTCTTGTTCAGCGCCTCGGCGCCGGCATTGGTGGTCATGACGATGACGACGTTGCGGAAGTCCGCCTTGCGGCCGTTGTTGTCGGTCAGGGTGCCGTGGTCCATGACCTGGAGCAGGATGTTGTAGATGTCCGGGTGGGCCTTCTCGATCTCGTCCAGCAGCAGTACCGAGTAGGGGGTCTTGGTGATGGCCTCGGTGAGCAGGCCGCCCTGCTCGAAGCCGACGTAGCCCGGAGGTGCGCCGATCAGGCGGGAGACGGCATGGCGCTCCATGTATTCGGACATGTCGAAACGGATCAACTCGACGCCCAGGGTGTAGGCGAGCTGGCGCGCCACCTCGGTCTTGCCGACCCCGGTCGGGCCGGTGAAAAGGAAGGAGCCGATCGGCTTTTGCGGATTGCCGAGGCCGGAACGGGACATTTTGATGGCGTTGGCCAGCGCCTCGATGGCCTTGTCCTGGCCGAACACAACGGCCTTGAGGTCGCGGTCGAGGTTCTTCAGCGAGTTGCGCTCGTCGGCGGCGACGGTCTTGGCCGGGATGCGGGCGATCTTGGCGATGATGTCCTCGATCTCCTTGTTGGTGATGACCTTCTTCTGCTTGGTCTTGGGCAGGATGCGCTGGGCCGCACCGGCCTCGTCGATGACGTCGATGGCCTTGTCGGGCAGGTGGCGGTCGTTGATGTAGCGGGCCGACAATTCGGCGGCGGTATTCAGGGCCGCCATGGTGTAGCGCACGCCGTGGTGCGACTCGAAGCGCGACTTCAGGCCGCGCAGGATGGCCACGGTCTCGTCGATGCTGGGCTCGACCACGTCGATCTTCTGGAACCGGCGCGAGAGGGCGTGATCCTTTTCGAATACGCCACGGAACTCGTTGTAGGTGGTGGCGCCGATGCAGCGCATCTGGCCGTTGGAAAGGGCCGGCTTGAGCAGGTTGGAGGCGTCCAGGGTGCCCCCCGAGGCGGCACCGGCGCCGATCAGGGTGTGGATTTCGTCGATGAACAGGATCGAGTTCGGGTTGGCGGTGAGTTGCTTGAGCACCGCCTTCAGACGCTGTTCGAAGTCGCCCCGATACTTGGTGCCGGCAAGCAGGGCGCCCATGTCGAGGGCGTAGACCGTCGCTTCGGCGAGTATTTCGGGTACCTGGTTTTCCACCACGCGACGGGCCAGCCCTTCGGCGATGGCGGTCTTGCCGACGCCGGCCTCGCCGACCAGGAGCGGATTGTTCTTGCGCCGACGGCACAGGGTCTGGATGACCCGTTCCAATTCCTTTTCACGGCCGATCAGGGGATCGATCCGGCCGGCCAGTGCCTGGGCGTTCAGGTTGACGGTATAGGCCTCGAGCGGCGATTGGCCGGCGGCGTCGCCTTCGCCTTCCTGGCTGGGGGCTTCGGGGCGCCCGGTCGGTGCGCTTTCCTGCGGTGTCTTGGCTATCCCGTGCGCGATGTAGTTGACCACGTCCAGACGGGTGACGCCTTGCTGAGTCAGATAGTGCAGGGCATGGGAATCCTTTTCGCCGAACAGGGCGACCAGGACGTTGGCACCGGTCACTTCCTTCTTGCCGGAGGATTGGACGTGCAGGATGGCGCGCTGGATGACGCGCTGGAAGCCGAGGGTCGGCTGGGTGTCGACCTCCTCCTCGCCAGGCATCCTGGGCGTGTGCTTCTCGATGAATTCGGTCAGTTGCTGGCGCAGCCCGTTAATGTCCGCCGCGCAGGCGCGCAGGACTTCGGCTGCGGATGGATTGTCCAGCATGGCCAGCAACAGGTGCTCGACCGTGATGAACTCGTGACGCTTCTGCCTGGCCTCCATGAAGGCCATGTGCAGACTGACTTCCAACTCCTGAGCAATCATCGGACTTCCTCCATCACGCATTGCAGCGGGTGTTGGTGTTCACGGGCATAACCAACTACCTGGCCGACCTTGGTTTCCGCGATATCGCGGGGATAAATCCCGGCCAGGCCGGCACCTTCATTATGGACTTTCAACATGACCACCGTTGCCTTTTCTCGGTCCATCCCGAAAAAGCGTTCCAGCACGCCGACGACGAACTCCATAGGGGTGTAATCGTCGTTCAGGAGCAGCACCTTGTACATGGAAGGAGGCGTCGTGACGGTCTTGTCCGTCAAGAGGGCGGCTTCGTCCTGATGTTTGCTGGCCATGGCGGCTTACCGTTCAAGTTTCTGGAGTTATTGTGCGTGCGGGAAATATTTTTTCAAGGGAGTTGACGGCTTTATAGGGCGCAGGTAAAAAACCACCGTTTGGCGCAGTTCGAGTCTTACCGTTGGTGTTGGCTTGGCCCAAACGCATCAAATCACCTTTTAGTTATGGAGTGTTATATGGCCACTGGCACCGTAAAATGGTTCAACGACTCGAAGGGCTTCGGCTTCATCACCCCCGATGGCGGTGGTGAAGACGTTTTCGCTCATTTCTCCGCAATTCAAAGCAAAGGCTTCAAGTCCTTGAAAGAAGGCCAGCGCGTGACCTTCGACGTGACCGACGGTCCCAAGGGCAAGCAGGCCGCCAATATCCAGCCGAACTGAGTTCGCTGATGAATTGAACGGGCTGGCGTTGCGACGCCGGCCCGTTTTTTATTGCGTTTCCCCTGCTGTGCTATACCGACATAAATTCGGTATCACACAGGAGTTCGTGATGAATCCCGACCCGGAACAACTCCAGGCCAATCAAGCTTTACCACCACCAGTTGAACGGTTGCTGCCAAAGACCCGTCAGCAA
>JAAXVP010000249.1 GCA_013335435.1 Thiobacillus sp.
AGTACATGAAAAATCGATTTTTTGCCCTTTGACCGACGCGACGATACATGAAAAATCGATTTTGCCATTTGATCGACGCTGCAGTATAAGGTTATGCTATTATTAACCTTATTTCCATTTTTAACCTTAGTAGCAAATCAAATCAGGATTTAACCCCAAACCTTATTACCTTATCATGTAAGAGGTGTTATGTATCACCTCTTACAGGGAAACATTTCAATGGTATAAAGGAGATTATCTTTTGCAGGTATCCGGTCTTCATTCCTTGCCCGTAGGGCATATATATCAATAGAATAAAATGAATCAAGCGGTCACACATATCGATAAAACCGCCGGACAAGTCTATAACATCGGCGGCGGTTCCCGCGTATCGCTCAATCACGTGCTCGACCTCCTCGGGCAAGGCGGCGCGCACCTCGACCACCCGGCACTGGACGCGCAGGGACTGGCCGGCCAGGGGATGGTTGCCGTCCACCACGACCTTGCCGTCGGCGATATCGGTGACGGTATAGAGCATGTGGTGATGGCCGTCCTCGCTGACGCCCTCGAACTGCATGCCGACCTTGACCTCGGGCGGAAACAGCTCCAGCCCTTCCATGCGCACCAGCTCGGCATCGTAGTCGCCGAAGGCGTCGTCCGGTTCCAGGACGACATCGGCCTCGGCGCCGGCTTCCTTGCCCTCCAGGGCCGCCTCGACCTTGGGGAAGATGCCGTCATAGCCGCCATGCAGGTAGGCGGCCGGATGGTCGGCCGAGGCCTCCTCCAGCAAATCGCCCTGCAGGGTGGTCAACGTATAGGAGAGGGAAACGACCGTATCCTTGCCAATTTGCATTTAGAGTTCCTTTACCAGATCCAAGATTTCCTCGGCGTGCCCCTTCGCGGTGACGCCGTAAAGGGCATGGCGCAACACGCCCCGGCGATCGATCACGAAGGTCGAACGCTGCACGCTTTCGCGCATCACGCCGTCCACTTCCTTGTTCACCAGCACGCCGTAGGCGCGGCAGGCGACGCAATCCTTGTCGGCGATCAGGCGCACCGTGATGCCGTGCTTGTCGCGGAACACGCCATGGCTGATGCAGTCGTCCCGCGACACCCCGAGGACAATGCAGCCCAGCTTGGCGAAATCGCCCTCCAGGTCGCTGAATTCAATGGCCTCGGCCGTGCAGCCGGGCGTATTATCGCGAACGTAGAAATACAGCACCACGTTGCTCGCGGGACTGTAATCGGACAGCCGGACGATCTCCATGTCGGCATCCGGTAGTTCGAAATCCGGCGCTTTTTCGCCCGGTTTCAGCATAACGACCTCGTAACATCAGTGGGACACGCAGCCATTATATGAGCCCCGCCATGACAAAGCGCAACCGCCCCGGCAAATTCGCCGTTCCCGATCTGAAAGCCCTGTTGGGCGGCATGTCGCCGACCCGTTTCTTCCGCGAGTATTGGCACAAGAAACCCCTGCTGATCCGCAATGCCGTGCCCAACCTGGACCAGGTACTGGACGGCGACGGCCTCAAGGAACTGGCCTGCCGGGAAGAGGCCGAGGGCCGACTGGTCCGCCATGTGCGCGACAACTGGAAGGTCCAGTTCGGTCCCTTCACGGCGGCCGAGCTCGCGGCCCTGCCGAAGAAGGATTGGAGCCTCTTGGTCTCCGGCGTCAACCTGCTCAATAGCCAGGGCGACGCCCTCCTCAACGCCTTCAACTTCGCACCCTACGCCCGCCTGGACGACCTCATGGTCAGCTACGCCCCGCCCGGCGGCGGTGTCGGCCCCCACTTCGACGCCTACGACGTGTTCCTGATCCAGGGCCTCGGCCGCCGACGCTGGGAGATCAGCGGCCAGGACGACCTGGAATTGATCGACGACTGTCCGCTGCGCATCCTCAAGCGTTTCCGGGTCGACCAGTCCTGGGAACTGGAGCCCGGCGACATGCTCTACCTGCCGCCGCAATACGCCCACAACGGCGTCGCCCTGACCGACTGCATGACCTGGTCTATCGGCTTCCGCACCCCCACCGCGCAGGAGATGGCGACCCAGTTCCTGGTTTATCTTCAGGACAGCATCTGCCTGGATGGCGTCTACGCCGACCCCGACCTGAGCTATTCCAAGCATCCGGGCCGCATCCCCGACGGCATGGCACGCGGCCTCAAGGACATGATCCAGCGCATCCGCTGGAGCGACGCCGACATGGACGAGTTCATCGGCCGCTATCTCTCCGAGCCGAAGCCGCATATCTTCTTCGACCCGCCCGAACGTCCGCTCGGCGCGGCTGCCTTCCGGCGCCGCCTGGCCGCCAAGGGCGTCCGCCTCGACGCCAGGACGATCATGCTCTACCTGGGCCAGGCCTTCTTCATCAACGGCGAGCGCCTGGAAGCCGAACGCGCCATGGCCCCCCTGCTGCGGCAATTGGCGGACCGCCGCTGCCTGCCGCCGGGCGACCATGAAGAGGTGTTTGCCGGCCTGTTGTACGATTGGTACAGGAGCGGATTCATCACATTTAATACTGTCGCCACGCAAGTATAAAAAAAACCTTACAAACCCCTAGCAATAGCCAAACGTTTTGCTAGAATTTCGCGTCGATTCGCGGACCACAAGTGCGCGGGTCGCAAAATCGTTGATCAACTTTTTTTGTTTAAGGAATTCAAAATGAAATATACCGTCCTGCTCGCCGCCCTCCTGGCCCTGGGTCTGTCCGCTTGTGGCAAGAAAGAAGAAGCCGCTCCGATGCCGGCCCCCGAAGCTGCCGCCCCGGCCGCTCCCGCTCCTGAAGCCGCTGCTCCCGCCGCTCCCGAAGCTGCTGCCCCGGCTGCTCCCGCTGCCGACGCTGCTGCCCCGGCCGCTCCCGCCAAGTAATTCATTACTTGACGTAAAAAAAGCCGGCCTTCGGGCCGGCTTTTTTATTGCCTGTTTGCCAGGAACAGGCGTATCCGGGCCACCGCCTCGCGGATGTGCGCCGCCGAGGTGGTATAGGCGAAGCGGACGTGGCAACCGGCCTGATGGCGGCCAAAATCGACCCCCGGAGTGATCGCCACCCCGGCCCGGTCGAGCAGGTCGGCGGCGAAGCGCTCGCCATCCCCTTCGAAGCGGCCGACATCGGCATAGACGTAGAAGGCCCCCTGCGGCCGCACCGGGACGCCGAAACCCAGTTCCTGCAGCGCCGGCACCAGATAGTCGCGTCGGGCCCGCAGTTCCGCCTTGCGCCGTTCCAGGATGACCCGCGTTTCCGGCCGCAGCGCCGCCAGGGCGGCGTGCTGGGCCACCGTGGGGGCGGACAGGAAGACGTTCTGGGCCAGCCGATCGATGGCCGGCATGAGCGATTCCGGAGCCAACAACCAGCCCAGCCGCCAACCGGTCATCAGCCAGTACTTGGAGAAGCTGTTGATGACGATGACGTCATCGCCCAGGCCGGCGGCGCTCGGCTCGGCGGTGCCGTAGATCAGCTCGTGGTAGATCTCGTCGACGATCAGCCAACCGCCCTTCTCCCGTACGACGGCATGGATGGCGGCCAACTCGGCGGCCGGGATCACGGTGCCGGTCGGATTACCCGGGTTGGCCACCAGGACACCGCGCGTGGCCGGCCCCCAATGGCGGGCGACCAGGTCGGCGGTGAGCTGGAACCCTGTTTCGGGTCCGACCGGCACACCGACGCCGCGCGCCTCGACCAGGCGGGCGAAGTGGCGGTTGCAGGGATAGCCCGGATCGGCCAGGAGCACCTCCTCGCCGGGATTGAACAGGGCCGCCATGACCAACAGCAGCCCCCCCGAGGCGCCCGGCGTCACCGCCACCCGCGCAGGTGCCACCGAGATGCCATGGCGGTCCGCGTAGTAGTCGGCGATGGCCGCGCGCAGGGCCGGCAGGCCGAGGGCCGGGGTGTAGTGGGTGTGGCCGTCGCGCAGGGCGCGGATGCCGGCCTCGACGACCGCCTCCGGGGTGGCGAAATCGGGCTCGCCCACTTCCATGTGGACGATATCGCGCCCGGCCGCCTGCATGGCCTTGGCCCGTTCCAGCACGGCCATGACCCGGAACGGCTCGATGTCGTCGAGCCGGCGGGCCGGATCAGGCGAGATTCTTGTCGATGAGTTCACGGACGAAGTGCTCGGGCTTGGCGCCGTGGAAGCGGTCGACCAACTCGCCGTTCTTGTACACGAGGACGGTGGGGAAACCGCGTGCACCGTGCCGGCCGGCGATCTTCATGTTGTCTTCCTCGTCCACCTCGACCTTGGCCAGGCGCACCTTGCCGCCGTACTCGGGGATCACCTTGGTCAGCACCGGGGTGAGGAAGTGGCAGGGACCGCACCAGTCGGCCCACAGGTCGACCAGGACCAGGTGGCTCTTCGAGCCCTCGATGACGTCCTCGTCGAAGTGGTGGGTGTCGGTGTCGAAGATGCACTTGTCGCACACCGCGTCGTGGTGGCCGTGATCATGTAGCTGATAGGTCATTCAAGCTCTCCAGGCGTTTCAGAGGGTCCTGTTTGTAAAACCGCTGCAATTGCTCATACACCGCCGGATAGTCGTCGCGCAGCACGTCCGGCATCTCGAAAAAGTACTCCGTCAGCACGGCGAAGAACTCCGCCGGGCTCTCCGAGGCATACGGATCGATGATCGTCTCCTCGCCGCGGTCGACCCGCCGGCAGAAGTCCGCATAGGCGCGTTCAAACGCCGCCGCCCAGTCTGCCACGGCCATGCCGGCGGTCAGTGGCGGCAGGCCGTCGACGGCGCCGTTGCGCATGTCCAGCTTGTGGGCGAACTCGTGGATCACCACGTTGTAGCCCTGGCCGCCGCCCGAGTGCAGGACGTCGTCCCAGGACAGCACCAGCGGGCCGCCCTCCCAGGCCTCGCCCGAGAGGGGCTGGCGCATCCGGTGGACGACGCCGTAGGCGTCCATGATCTCACGCTCGGGCACGAACTCGGCCGGGTAGACGACGATCTCGTTCCAGCCCTTGTACCACTCGTAACCCAGATTGAGTACCGGCAAGGCCGCGAAAGCGGCGATCACGGTGGCCATGGCCGAGTCGACCTCATGGCCGGCGACGCCGGTGAAGGTCTTGTCGGCGACGAGCTGGCCGGCCAGGTCTTGCAGCCGGCCCGCCTCCGCGTCGGTCAGGCCATCGAACACCGGCAACGCCAGGGTGTCGGCCCAGGCCGCCGCATCCAGGGACGGGGATGCCGAACCGCCGAACAGCGATTTCAGCAGCCCGGCCATGGCGAAGGTCAGGCCTCGCGCGCCGCCCGGCGGCGGTCGTGTTCCTTGAGGTGGCGCTTGCGGATGCGGATCGACTTGGGGGTGATCT
>JAAXVP010000250.1 GCA_013335435.1 Thiobacillus sp.
GCGGGTGGCGTGGTCGATGAACGACCAGGCCGCCGGGGTGCCGTCCGTGCCGCCGGCCGCGAGGCCGAGCAGGGTCGCGCCGGCCGGGTTGAGGAAGTGCAGGTCGCCCGTGGCGTCGAGCTGGATGACCGCGTCGGGCAGGGCGTTCAGGGCCGTCTCGACCTGTTTCTTGCGTGCCTGGAGGCGGCTCAGCAGGAGGGCGGCCAGGCTGGCCAGGAGGGCGAGGCCGATCAGCAGTTCAGTCAGGCCGAGGCCGGATTCGCCCAGACCGGCGAGCGGCGCCGCCGTCGCCGGGCGGACTGCGGCCAGGGCCAGCAGGCTGGCCAGGCCGTGGGCCTGTTGCGGAACTCTCGATTTGCCGTGCATGTACCCGTATCCCCTCGATGCGCCATCCGGCCGGCGCCGGGCCGGGAATATTTTAGTATGAAGTCGGACCGGGCCGGCCCGAATTCTCCGTCAGCGCGAGAGGCCGGCGACCCAGTGGCCGTAGAGCCGGTCGGCGACGGCAGCCATGGCCGCCAGGTGGCTGGCGATGCCGGCCAGGATGGCTTCCCGGCCTTGTACCGCCGGGCTGGACGCGGCGGCGATCTCGTCGGCCCCGGCCTGGCACCATTCCTCGATCATCTCGGCCGTCATCTCGACGTGGCATTGCAGGGCCAGGTGTTTGCCGAGGACGAAGGCCTGGTTCGGGCAGTAGGGCGTTTCCAGGATGCGCACGGCGCCCTCGGGGATGGAGAAGGTCTCGCCGTGCCAGTGGAAGGCGGGGAAGGCGCGCAGGTCGCCGAACCAGGCCGCGGCTTCGGGGCAAGCGACGACCCGGGCCTCGCCCCAGCCGATCTCCTTGACCGGGTTGCCGGAGATCGCGCCGCCCAGGGCCTTGGCGATCAGCTGGCCGCCCAGGCAGTGGCCGAGCACGGGAATGTCGGCGGCGACCGCCCGGCGGATCAGTTCCAGGGAACGGGGAATCCAGGCCAGGTCGTCGTTGACGCTCATCGGGCCGCCCATGAACACCAGGCCGGCATACGCCGCGGGCGAGTCGGGGATGGCGTCGCCGCGGTCGACCGCGATCAGTTCCCGGGCAATGCCGCGACTATCCAGAAAGTCGCCCAGGCGGCCGGGGCCTTCATGGCCGACGTGACGGAAGATGGCGACCGGGCGCATCAGGCGGTTTTCTTGTCGCGCTCGATCAGGGCGTAGGCGGAATGGTTGTGGATCGACTCGAAGTTCTCCGCCTCGACCACATAGGCATCGATGCGGTCGTCGCCGTTCAGTGCCGCGGCGACGTCGCGCACCAGGTCCTCGACGAACTTGGGATTGTCGTAGGCGCGCTCGGTGACGAACTTCTCGTCCGGACGCTTGAGCAGGCCATAGAGTTCGCAGGAGGCGTTGTCCTCGGCGAAGCGGACCAGATCCTCGATCCAGACGAAGCTGTTGGTGCGCACCGCCAGGGTGACGTGGGAACGCTGGTTGTGGGCGCCGTAGTCGGAGATCTTCTTCGAGCACGGGCACAGGCTGGTCACCGGCACCACGATGCGGATGGTCTGGACGTATTCGCCGTTCTTGATCTCGCCGATGAAGGTGACGTCGTAGTCGATCAGGCTTTCCACGCCCGAGACCGGGGCCTTCTTGGCGATGAAGTAGGGAAAGCTCATCTCGACGTGGCCGGACTCCGCCTCCAGGCGCTCGACGATCTGGCGCAGCATGTCCTCGAAGTTCTCCACCGAGATCTCGCGCTCGTAGCTGTTCAGGATTTCGACGAAGCGCGACATGTGGGTGCCCTTGAAGTGATGGGGCAGGTAGACGTACATGTTGAACGTCGCGATGGTGTGCTGGACGCCGCCGTTCTTGTCGGCGACGCGGATCGGGTGGCGGATGGCCTTGATGCCGACCTTGTCGATGGCGATCCGGCGCGCGTCGTGATAGCTCTGGACGTCCTCGATGGCGCCCGTGGGACAGGGGTTGGTGGTTTCGCAGACGCTGTCGCAGTTGCCGTTGCTCATCTTGTTGCTTTCATTGCTTTTGGATGGCCGATTATAAGCCACCCCTAATAGTCGAGTAAACTAGTCGGAAATAAATTCCCGGATCGATTTTTCCAGGCCGGCGGCGTCGAGGCCGCAGCGGGCCAGCAGGACGGCATGGTCGCCATGTTCGACGAAGCGGTCGGGCAGGCCCAGGTGCAGGATCGGCCTGACGATGGCCATCCCGGCCAGGGCCTCGGCCACGGCCGAGCCGGCGCCGGCCATGACGGCGTTCTCCTCCACGGTGACCAGGCAGTCGTGCGATTCGGCCAGTTGCCGGACCAGGTCGCGGTCGATCGGCTTGACGAAACGCATGTCGGCCACCGTGGCGTCGAGCCTTTCCGCGGCCACCAGGGCGGGCGCGACCAGGCTGCCGAAGGCCAGGATGGCGACCTTGCCGCCCTGCCGGCGCACGCTGCCGCGGCCGACCGGCAAGGGATCGAGATCGCCGGGGATCGGGGCGCCCGGCCCGGTGCCGCGCGGGTAGCGCACCGCGCTGGGGCCGTCGTGGCGGTAGGCGGTGGAAAGCAGGCGCCGGCACTCGGCCTCGTCCGAGGGGGCCGCGATCATCATGTTGGGCACGCAGCGCAGGAAGCTGAGGTCGTAGGCGCCGGCATGGGTGGGGCCGTCGGCACCGACCAGGCCGCCGCGGTCGATGGCTAGCATGACCGGCAGGTCCTGCAGGGCGACGTCGTGGATCAACTGGTCGTAGGCCCGCTGCAGGAAGGTGGAATAGATCGCCACCACCGGCTTCATGCCCTCGCAAGCGAGGCCGGCGGCGAAGGTGAGGGCGTGCTGCTCGGCGATGCCGACGTCGAAGTGGCGGGCCGGGAACTGCTCGGCGAAATCGACCAGGCCGGAGCCCTCGCCCATGGCCGGGGTGATGCCGACCAATTTCTCGTCGGCCGCCGCCATGTCGCACAGCCACTGGCCGAACACCTCGGTGTAGGTGGGCTTGCCACCGGCCTTGGCGGACAGGCCGGCCTCGGGATCGAACTTGCCGACGCCGTGGTAGCCGCAGGGATTCTCCTCGGCCGGCGCGTAGCCCTTGCCCTTGCGGGTGACGATGTGCAGGAACTGCGGCCCGGACAGCTTCTTGATGTTGCCGAGGGTGTCGATCAGGGCGTCGACGTCGTGGCCGTCGATGGGGCCCAGGTAGTTGAAGCCGAACTCCTCGAACAGGGTGCCCGGCGTCATCATCCCCTTCATGTGCTCCTCGGCCCGCTTGGCCAGTTCCAGGATGGGCGGGAAGGGCGACAGCACCTTCTCGCCGCCGCGCCGCATGGCGTTGTAGAAGCGGCCGGAGAGCAACTTGGTCAGGTAGGTGTTGAGGGCGCCGACGTTGGCCGAGATCGACATGTCGTTGTCGTTCAGGATCACCAGCAGGTTGGCATCCATGGCGCCGGCGTTGTTGAGCGCCTCGAAGGCCATGCCGGCGGTCATGGCGCCGTCGCCGATCACCGCCACGGTACGGGTGTCCTCGCCCTTCAGCTTGGCCGCCGTGGCCATGCCCAGGGCGGCCGAGATGGAGGTGCTGGAATGGCCGGCGACGAAGGCGTCGTAAACGCTTTCCTCGCGCTTGGGAAAGCCGGACAGGCCATCGGTCTGGCGCAGGGTGGCCATGCGCTCCTTGCGGCCGGTGAGTATCTTGTGGGCGTAGGTCTGGTGGCCGACATCCCAGACCAGCTTGTCGCGCGGGGTGTCGAACACCGCGTGCAGGGCCACGGTCAGCTCGCACACGCCGAGGTTGGAGGCGAGATGGCCGCCGGTCCTGGACACCGTTTCTATGATGAACTGGCGTAACTCGCCGGCGAGCTGTTTCAGCTCCGCGCGGGAAAGCTGTTTCAGGTCGGCCGGGCCGCCGACGCGGTCAAGGACGTGGGAAGTCAATACTGCCTCTCGACGATGAAGCGGGCGATCTCGGCCAGGCGGCGGCCCAGTTCGCCGAACGGGGCGATGCTGGCGAGGGCGTCGTCGATCAGTTCGCGGGCATAGGCGCGGGCTTCCCGGACGTCCATCAGGGTCAGGTAGGTGGCCTTGCCCTGGGCGGCATCCTTGCCGGCGGTCTTGCCCAGGGTGGCGGTGTCGGCCTCGGCGTCGAGGACGTCGTCCATGACCTGGAAGGCCAGGCCGACGCACTTGGCGTAGTGTTCCAGCGCGGCCCGCTGCACGTCGTCCAGTTGTCCGCCCGACAGGCCGCCGAGCAGGACGGCGGCCCGGATCAGGGCGCCGGTCTTGTGGATGTGCATGAACTCCAGTTCGGCCAGGTCCAGATGCTTGCCGGTACTGGCCAGGTCGACCGCCTGGCCGCCGCACATGCCGCGCGAACCGGCGGCGCGGGCGAGCAGGGCGACCATCTCGGCCGTGGCGCCGGCCTCGGCCAGGATCTCGAAGGCCTGGCTTTGCAGGGCGTCGCCGACCAGCAGGGCGGTGGCCTCGTCGTACTGGACGTGGCAGGTCGGCTTGCCCCGGCGCAGGTCGTCGTCGTCCATGCAGGGCAGGTCGTCGTGGGTCAGCGAGTAGACGTGGATCAGCTCCACCGCGCAGGCGGCCGCTTCGGTCAAAGACAGCGCGCCAAAGGCGCTCCTCGTCCCACTCGCCCCTTCGAGGGAGAGGGCAGGGGAGAGGGGGGGGAGGCCGTGATCGCATCCTGCGCTCAGACCCACCGCCTCGGCGGCGGCCAGGGCCAGCATGGGCCGGACCCGCTTGCCGCCGCCCAGGCTGACGTAGCGCATGGCTTCGTGCAGGCGTTCCGGCGCCAATTCAGCGCTGGGCAGGGCGTGGGCCAGGGCGGCCTCGGTGCGGGTCTGGACGGCGCGCGTCCAGGTGGCGAAATCGGTCATTCTTGTTCCGGGCGGCCTGTAGCGTCGGGATCGAAGTCCTTGAGCAGGCCGTTCTCCAGAACCTTGACCTGCTGTTCGGCCTCGGCCAGGGTCTTCTGGCACCAGGCGGTCAGTTCCATGCCGCGCTTGTAGGCGGCCAGGGATTCCTCCAGCGCCAGGTTGCCGGCCTCCATGGCCGCGACCAGCCCTTCCAGCTCGGCGACGGCGGCTTCGAAGTTCTTGGGCGGGGCGGATTTGCTGGTTTTGTTCATGTAATTACGGGCTTGCAGGGGCGGAATGATAGCCGAGGCGGGGCCGCTTGTCCCTATCGGGCGGCCTCGGTATAGTGACGGTCGCCAACGTTTCCGTGGGAGAGAGGGCCGCGAGGTCCCGCCGAAGGCGCAACCCACCCAACAATCGCTCAGGCAAAAGGGCCACGGTAAA
>JAAXVP010000013.1 GCA_013335435.1 Thiobacillus sp.
AGCACCCCAATGGGGCTCCCCGCGGGAGAGGGGAGATGAAAACCTCGCACCACCCCGGCAAACCCTTCTGGTGTGCCTCGTGCACCACAAAACCCGGATACGCCTCCCCCAACCCGCCGAATACCGCGTTCACCCAGGCCGTCACCCGGGGCGCGCAGCGCCGGGTCTCGTCCTGGCGGAACTTCCGGGCGGCGAAATTCCCGGCCAGCCAGGCACCAGCCAACTCGAACAGCCTCGGCTCGGCGCGCCGGAAACGGTAGATCGACTGCTTCGGATCGCCCACCATGAACACGGTCGGCCGCTCCGGATCGGCGCCATAGGCCGACAGCCAGGCCAACAGGATGCGCCACTGCAACGGATTGGCGTCCTGGAACTCGTCCAGCAGCAGGTGCTTCCAGCGCGCATCCAGCTTGGCCAGCAGGGCCGCCGACTCGTCCGGGTCGGACAACAGTTGCAGGGCCAGCCACTCGGCATCGGTGAAATCGAGCCCGTCGCGCTCGCGTTTGAGGGTCTGGTAGTGGTCGATCAGGCCGATGCCGGCAGCCAGTGCCAGACGGTTCAGGCGCAAGGCCTCCTTTTCGTGCAGATCGTCGACCGCCCGGCCTACGCGCTCGGCGAGTCGGTAGTGCAGTTCGACGAAACGGGCCGCCCGCGCCGCGCCCATACGTTTGTCCAGGGTCGGGCCGGACTTGCGGGAAACGGGCTGGCCCTCTTTGGTCAGAAAGGCCGAGGCGAGCCGGTCGAGGTCGAACGGCTTACCCCCCTCACCCCAGCCCTCCCCCACCGGGGCGGAGGGCGCCCTACCCCCCTCTCCCTCGAGGGGAGAGGGGATGGGGGAGAGGGTGGGCATCAAGGCGCTGGGGGAGAGGGTGGGAAGTCCATCGCCAGGGCCGAACGTAGCCGCCAACGCAGCCAGCCTCTCCGCATCCGCCTTCACCGCCACCGCGTTGTCGCCCAGCAAGGGCACGAACTCCGCCAGCCCATCCCGGAAACCCGGCTCGGCCCAAAGCTCGGCCTCGATATCGCGGTCTTCGGCCAACCCGGCCATGGCCTCGAGCCCGGCCACCGCCTCGGCCACCGGGTCATCCCTGCCCTCTGCCCAGGCCCACCACTCCGCGCGCTTGTCCAGGAAGCCGAACAACAGCTTGTGCACGCTGGCGAGCGGCATGGCCTCGAGCAGGCCGGCCAGGGCGGCCGACTGCGCGGCCTTGTCGGCCGCACGCAAGGACTCCGCCCAGGTCTGCCAGGCCTCGGCCTTGAGCAGGACGGCATCCTCGATCAGATTCGCCGGCGCCCGCCGGGTCAACGGCGCGCGCGCCAGCAGGTTCAGGAACCAGCCATGGAAGGTGGTGACCATCGGCCCCGGCACGCTGTCGAGGACCGCCTCGAACAGCCCCCGCGCCTTGGGCAACAGGCTACGCGCCTCGGCCGGGCCGAGGCCGCGTTCGGCCAGAAAGGCCAGCACCTCGGCCCCATCCGCCACCGCCAGCCATTCCAGCCAGGCATACAGCCGGCCGCGCATCTCCTCGGCCGCCTTGCGCGTGAACGTGATGGCCAGCACCTCGGATGGCTCCGCCCCCGCCAACAGGAGACGGATCATGCGCGACACCAGCAGCCAGGTCTTGCCGCTGCCGGCACAGGCCTCGACGACGGCACAGCCCGCAGGGTCGAGAGCATTCAAGAGGGGATCGTCTATCACGCCGGCGGGCAATCCGCAGCCTCCATTCAGTAGCCCCCTGCTTCCACGAAAAGAAGCCGATCAGGCATGCCATACATTATCCAACCAGACCAGCCACGTCAGCCAAGTGACGATTTTCGTCAGCCTCCCTCGCGGAGGCCGGGCCGGCAAACCACATTAATTTACCCAGACTGCAAACTCCCGGAGCATATCCAGACGTCCCGAACGCCCTACATAGGCTAGATTACGCACCGGGCCACTCGAAAATCGAGTACGCATTAATACTTATCAACTGGCATGCTTCTGGCTTAAGATTGAGCGCCACCTGACGAGGCGGCACTTCAATAAACAACTTGCAAGGAGTTTCAAATGAAACGTGCGCAACAAGGTTTCACCCTGATCGAACTGCTGATCGTCGTGGCCATCATCGGTATTCTGGCCGCCATTGCCATTCCGGCATACCAGAACTACACCAAGAAGGCCAAGATTTCCGAAGGCTTCTCGCTGCTTGATGGCGCCAAGGCCGAACTGGCTGCACGTGTACATGAAGGCGTGGTCATCAACGTCAACGATCCCATCGGCGAGCAAGGCACCCAGTATGTCAGCACCGTGCGGGTCAGCAAGAACTCCAACCCCTACGTGATTTCCGCCACGATCCAGAACGTCACCGGTGTAACCGGTACCGTGTGCGTTTCCTCCGACGACGGCTCCGACTGGCGTTGCGGCGGCACGGGTGACATGGCCCCCGGCTCCCCGCTCATCCCGGGCACCTGCACCGCAACCTGCAACTGATTAGGTCTACAGTTTGCATAAAGCCCCCCAACCTGGGGGGCTTTTTTATGTACGCCGCCATCAAATCAATTTCCCTGGCAAGCCTGACGGCATTGTTCTGCCTGCCGTTTCTACTCCCCCTGCATACTGCCCCGCTGCCGGCATTCCATGCCGAATGGCTGGCAGCCGTCTTCGGTCTGCTGGCGGCCCTGGGACTACTATCGCATCCAGCCCAATCCATCAGGATTCCGCGTGCAGCCTTTCTGCCAGCCGGGTTAGCCGTCCTGCTCCTGGTCGACTCTGCAATCCGCGAGAACGCGAGCTTTTCGGGACACATGCTGGCTGTTCTATACCTGTCGCTATCCTTGACCGTGATGCTGGCGACATCGACATTGTCGGCCACGCTCGGTCGACCGCGACTGATGGCCAGCCTGGGCTGGGCCGTCCTGGTTGGCGGGTTAGCCAGCAGCCTGATCGCCGTCGCACAGCACTGGAACATCGACACGCCATTTAGCGGCCTGATTGCGGCCAAATTGTCGGACAGGGACTATGGCAACCTCGCCCAGTCGAACCATCTCGCAGCCCAACTTGCCATCGCACTCGCAGCACTTGCCGCACTTTTCTCGACGCGCCGCCTGAACTGGCCCAACGGCATCGTGTTTGCCACGATCCTGCTGCTGGGACTATCCCTATCGGGATCCCGCAGCGCATGGCTTTACCTGGCCGCCATCCTCGCCCTGGCCATCGCCTACAAACACCAATCGAAATCCGAGCCTGCCGGTCGCTTCATGCTGCTTGCATTCGCTATGCTGGCTATCTTCATCGCCCTGCAGCTGCTCCTGGCACACGCCGGAATTACCCCCCAGACGACAACCGGCACAACCGCCGAAACGGTTACCGCGTCGACCAGATTGTCGGCCTCGCCTAGTCCATTCGAAGTGCGTGCCACGCTTTGGCGCGATGCCATCATGATGTTTCTCGACCACCCCCTTGCCGGTGTCGGATATCAGGGGTTTTCCTGGCATTTCTTTCTGATCGAGGCAACGTCCCCCAACCCTCTTTATTGGCTCGACGAAAATCACGTCTGGAGCAACTGCCACAACCTTCCATTGCAATTACTGGCCGAACTGGGGCTCGGCGCCGCTTTACTGCTGCTGCTATTCGGCTATTGGCTGTTCCGGACCTATCGACACATCCGTACCCCTGAGCAGTGCGGAGTCTTGGCCATGCTGGCCATGATTCTGATTCACAGCTTGGTCGAGTACCCCCTGTATTACCTTTATTTCCTCCTGCCCGCAGCCGCACTCATGGCACTCGCCAGCGAGGAGACCTGGCATGTACAAGTTTCCGGACCGTTGCTTAAGCTGACCAATGCAGCCCTGCTACTCGTTGGCACGGTAGTCATGGTCCAGATGCAATCCGATTACCGCGTAATCGAGGCCATCCATAGCCAAACCGGTAGTCGTCCGGGAAAACTCGATCATGAACAATTGACCAAGCTTGCCGCCCTTCAGCAAGACAGCCTACTGTCAGCTCAAGCTGACGAACTGATAAACCAACTGGCTGTTTCACTCGACAAACCCATTACTTGGCAACCGCTGTCGGCAATAGGTGACCGTGTCATGCGGCAGGAAACCGCCGCCACCCATGTGTTCCGCCAAATCTACCTGTTGATCTTGACCGGCAGACACGGGGAGGCCACCGCACTCCTGGAAAAGGCCAAGTACGCCTATCCTTATGCATACCGCGACTTCAGATCGAACATTTCCAGGATTGGCAAACTTGCGCCAGACAATCAGAACATAAGGGGGTTGCTCTCATACATGGATCGGTAATCGATGGGGCTCACATTCTTATTGTCGGATTCAACATTAACGATCAAAGGCCATGGCTCTGACACAAGGCCCAATACATCTGTATGCGCCGGATTATCCGGTTGATTAAACTGTGCCCATCCGGGCCAATCAGACTCCAAGGGCAATGAATACTCGAGGTACCGCCTTCCAAGAATCCTCGTCTGAAAGCGGCATAATCAGGCGAATCACGAGCGAATCGCACCAGCCAACAAATCCGCAGGAGATGGTGCGTTCGTTCTGGCGGAACCGCCGACTTATCCTGCTCATGGCTCGCCGTGAAGTGGTCGGCCGCTATCGCGGCTCGCTCCTGGGAATTACTTGGTCCTTGTTCAATCCGCTTCTGATGCTATTGATCTATACCTTCGTGTTTTCCATGGTATTCAAGGCACGCTGGGGCATGGGCGAGAACGAAAACCAGGCCGGCTTTGCCGTCGTGCTCTTCGCCGGGATGATCGTCCACGGCCTCTTTGCCGAATGCGTCAATCGGGCGCCGCAACTGATCGTCGGCAACTCCAGCTACGTAAAAAAGGTCGTCTTTCCACTGGAAACTCTGCCCTGGGTTGCAATGGGATCGGCTTTGTTCCACTCCACGGTCAGCCTGCTGATATTGCTGGCGGTCCAACTGGTTGTTTCAGGCTGGATACCCTTGACCGCACTCCTTCTGCCATTGATCGCACTACCTCTGATCGTGACCACGATGGGCTTCGCCTGGTTTCTCGCCGCGACCGGAGTATTCGTCCGAGACATCGGACATATCACCGGATTTTTCACGTCCGTACTCTTGTTCGCATCGCCGGTCTTCTATCCTGTCTCCGCCCTGCCCGAACGATTTCAGACCATCATGCTGCTAAACCCGCTCACTTTCATCATCGAGCAGACCCGGCTGGTCCTGATCTGGGGAAAGTTGCCGAGCTGGAGTGGCCTGGGCTTATACAGCCTGGCCAGCATCGCCTTTGCCTGGGGAGGATTTTGGTGGTTCCAGAAGACTCGCCGGAGTTTCGCCGATGTGCTCTGATTACTGGTCGATCCGTGTCGATGGCCTGGGCAAGTGCTATCGAATCTACGACCGAGGCATGGATCGGCTGAAACAGGCCTTTGTCCCTCCCTTACGGGCGTTGGCCGGCCTTGGACCGAGGCCCTATTACCGGGACTTCTGGGCCCTGAAGGATATTTCGCTCGAGGTCATGCGCGGCGAGACCGTCGGCATCATCGGCAGCAACGGGTCGGGCAAGTCCACGCTGCTGCAGGTCATATGCGGCATCCTGACGCCGACCGTCGGCACGGTCGAAACCCGCGGCCGCATCGCGGCGATGCTCGAGCTGGGGGCTGGCTTCAACCCGCAGTTCACCGGCCGAGAAAACGTCTACATGAGCGGCACCGTACTTGGACTGAGCCAAGCCGAAATCGACGCCCGGTTCGATGACATAGCCGCCTTCGCCGATATTGGCAGCTTCATGGATCAGCCCGTCAAGCATTACTCCAGCGGCATGTTCGCGCGACTTGCCTTCGCCGTCGCCATCAGCGTCGACCCGGACATTCTGGTGGTGGACGAGGCGTTATCCGTTGGGGATGAGCCCTTTCAACGCAAGTGCTTCGCCAGGATCGACGAGATCAAGAGGGATGGGGGGACAATCCTGTTTGTTTCGCATTCGGCAAGCACGATAACAAACCTATGCGACAGGGCCGTGCTGCTCAACCGGGGCGAAAGACTTTTCACGGGCATTCCAAAAAGTGCCCTCTTCCATTCCCAACGGTTAGGCAACGCCCTGGGCCGCGACTCCGACCGCCTAATTGACGAAATACGACGCGCCGACCGAATGGAACATCCCATCTTCCCCCAGGGGGGCATACTAGGACAGGATGCTCAGCCGGTCGAATTCGAGGGGCATGCCTCCATGGAGGCACCGGTTCACGACAATACCAGTCATTTCTTCGATGCCGGCCTCGTCTCGGCGACATATGCATCCTATGAGGAGAACGGCGCCCGCATAGAACAACCGGCGCTGCAGACCATAGAGGGTGACGTAGTGAACCACATCATTCGCGGCAAACAATACAAGCTGTATTGCCGTGCCCGCTTCGAGCGAGATTGCCCGAATGTCCGCTTCTATGCCCTGATCAGGACAGCAACAGGAATAGACCTGGCAGGCTGCGCGCATCCCATGTTGGGAACGCCAGGCATCGATATCAGCGCAGGCGCCGTGCTGACGTTGAACTTCAAGTTCCACTGCGCTCTTAATCCGGGGGCCTATTTCTGCAATTTCGCAATCCAGGGTTCAGATGGTGCCCTCCACCACCGCATCGTTGATGCCCTCGTCTTCCGGGTGATCAATGATGTGCCCCGCCCGGCAACGGGAATATTCGACATTGGGTTTGAAGCCAGGATTTCGGCTGACGAGTCCATCCCAAGTTTATCCAGCCATGCGCAAGTTTCCTGACCATTACATCGCGGAAAACGGCCTGTTTTTTCCAAGCCAGGATCGGACAACGGCAGATTTTGCCTACACGGACGGTGAGGCCTTTGAAACCCGGATAGAGGGGGTCATCGCCTCCGCCCGAGATAGATCGTTGTTCTCCAGTGAGATTTCTGCCGGCATCTGGGATTGGCGTTCCGCATGCCATCTATCGCCTGTCCGCGCCAACATTCTCCGTCCACTTCAGGAGGTCTGCCGGAGGCGCGTCCTGGAGTTGGGCGCGGGTTGCGGAATCATCACCCGATATCTCGGTGAACTCGGCGGTTCGGTCGTGGCACTAGAGGGCTCGGCACGCCGTGCCGGGGTCACGCGCCTGCGAACAGCGGACCTGGAAAACGTCAGCGTGGTCTGCGATCGCATTGAAGACTTCGACGCGCGGGAAAAATTCGATGTGGTGACCATGATCGGCGTGTTGCAATACGCCCGCCTCTACTCGAATTGCGAAGGCCGCGCCGAACTGGCGCTCCTGCGCAATGCGACACGTCAACTCGACGAGGACGGCATACTGGTCATCGCAATCCAGAACCCCCTCGGCCTCAAGTATTTTGCTGGTTTTGCCGAACCCAACGTGGGCACCCCCTACTACGGCATTGAAGGCCGTTACAGCCCAAAAACCATCGTCCGTTTGGGCCTGAGGGAAATCACCAGCCTTCTCGAAGAAGCCGGCCTCAATAACCACGTTGCGTTATTGCCCCTGCCCGATTACCACATGCCAACCACGATCTTGTCTGGCAAAGGCGCCCTACCCACCCCCCTTTTCTCCGGGAAAGCGCTGCTCGCCCAAGCAGTAGGCAGGGATCGTGCAAGACCCGATTGGTCAGTACCCGCCTTTTCCCTGGAAAGGGCCTGGGATGCCGTATACGAAAACGGCTTGGCGACTGAATTGGCGAATGCATGGATTATCGTCGCGAGCCGAAATGCGCGTACCCTTTCCTTCCTCCAGGAGACTCCGCATTTCGCTTGGCATTACAGCGTTGAGCGACACCCGGCATATGCGACCGCCAAATGTTTTACGCGTCAAGGTGACCGCATTACCGTAAACAGCGAATACTTGACGGGGCATGCCAAGCCGGCGGTTCCAATCACCCATACCTGCGAGAATTCAACCTACCTGCTTGGCCGTCTGTGGTGGAGCCAACTAGTGGAGATACTCAACACCCCAGGATGGTCAGTTCGCGACCTAGGCGCATGGGCCAAGCGTTGGCTTGATGCGCTCTGTGAGCAGGCCGGCTTTGACCAACTCGGCACTTTCCCTTTGACGACAGGATGTCCTGGCAGCCTGTTCGACCTTACACCCATGAATTGCACGGAGACGCCTGAAGGCAGGCTTGCATTCTTCGACAGAGAGTGGGAAGTCGAGTCATCACTCCCATTTCACTACCTGGCTATCCGGGGCATATTCGGCAGTCTGGTAAACATCGCCAGTTGCGCCCCCCCCACCCCAGGCACTAGCCTGAACATCCTACCGCTGACCCAGGCGATATTGCTTCAGCAAGGCTGCGACATCCGTGACGAACATCTCAGGCACTACCTTGAACATGAATTTCGCGTACAGAACTGGGTGATCAAGGGTACCGATGGCACACCTACCGAGCACTGGATATCCGCCATCAAGGAAGCCAGGTTGATCGTTCGCCTTCCACAGCAGGTCACACAGGCGCCGCCATGCGTCCGGAATCCGCCCCTCAGGCAGTTCATGAAAAAGATCCTGAACCACAGCCGCCGTTTATTCGGGGCGACATGAAAGCGCCCACACTTCAATGAACACACAGGCCCCGCTCGTCTCCATCGTGATCCCGGTCTTCAACGGGGCCGACTATGTTGCCCAGGCCATCGAGAGCGCCTTGTCGCAAACCTACGAAAACTGCGAGGTGATCGTAGTTAACGACGGCTCGAACGACGCCAACCACACCCAGACAATAATCGACTCGTTTGGCGAGCGAATCCAATGCATCGCCCAAAAGAATGGCGGGGTTGCCGCAGCGCTCAACACCGGTATTCGGGCAATGCGCGGAAAATACTTTTCCTGGCTCAGCCATGACGACGTCTATCTGCCACGGAAGATAGAGATCGAAATCGATCACGCATGCACCACCGATGCCCCCACGGTGTTCTATGGCGACTTCGAGACCATTGACGCGGCAGGACATCACCTGGAGACACACGTTGCACCCGATCTGCCGCCCAAGGCGCTGCGCCCCTCGTTGATGCGGTCCGCCAATCTGCACGGCTGCACGCTGCTGATCCCCCGTGTGGCCTTTGACCGCGTCGGCCTGTTCAATGAATCATTGCGAACGACGCAAGACTACGATCTCTGGTTCAGGATGGCGGAGCAATTCCCGTTCATGCACATTCCCGAGACACTTGTACAGGCGCGAATCCACCCGAACCAGGACACCAACCGGCTCAAAACCCAGGTCGTCCGCGACGTAAACCGGCTCTACGGGCGCTACATCAGAACCCTCCGTCGGGATGAAATAGACGCCTATTGGCCGAACGGGGTCTTCGACTATTTTATCGAGACGGCTAAAAGCATGCAGGAACGCCGCTATCGAGGCGCCGCGGCCAGCGCGCTGCTGATGGCGATCAGGCACCTCGATGCCGGCAGGGGCCAGGAGGTTCTCCGGCGGGCACTTTCATTGGCCAGGGATGGCCTATTGAGACGATGAAACGGGATAAGCGAACGGACCATGTTTGAAACATATCAGCGCCTGACTGCACGATTCAAGCGGTCGCGTCTCGCGGTTGCCTTCACCCGCCATGGCGACACCCGGCCCGCGCGTGAGGTGTTCTTGGAAATATACAAAAGCAACTACTGGGGGAACACTGACTCCAGGTCCGGCGGTGGCTCCGACCTGACCCAGACTGCCGAGTTGAGGCGATGCCTGCCTCCACTGCTAACGGACTTGAACGTGCATTCCATGCTCGATGTCCCCTGTGGCGACTGGCACTGGATGAAAGAGACAACTATCGATGTTGAATACATCGGCGCCGATATCGTCCCGGAACTGATCCAGCGCAACCAGGAACTCTATGGCGACAGCCGGCACCGTTTCCTGGCACTCGACCTGACCCGGGACCAGTTGCCGACGGCCGACCTAATCCTCGCGCGCGACGTTCTGGTTCACCTTTCCTTCGAGGATATCCTTGCTGCCCTGAGGAACATCAAGCGGAGCGGTGCCGAATACCTGCTGACCACCACGTTTACCGCCCGGCCACGGAATGTCGACATCCGGACCGGCAACTGGCGGCCGCTGAACCTCCAGGCCCCACCCTTCAACTTTCCCGAGCCCCTGGCCCTAATCAACGAAAAGTGTACGGAGGGAGATGGCAGTTGGGGGGATAAAAGCCTGGGCCTCTGGCGCGTCGGTGCGCTTCCGGCGTCATGAGCGTGAACGCCTGCAAGGGGCGCGTACTCGTTTTCAGTTATGCCTTCCCTCCTATGGGAACGCAGATGACGCCGGTCATAACCAAACCCATGGCCGCCCTGTCTCGTCTCGGCTACGAAGTGGACGTCCTTTGTTCCGAACCGTTTTCGCAGTATGTCGGGCGCGACAGCAGCCTTGTTCCCTATACCGAGACGCACTTTCGGGAAATATGGAGGCTCTCCCCGCCCAAGAGCCTGATCGGAAGAGCCTGGCTGCGCATACGCATGCGCCTCCTGGCACCGGACCTGATGTCCTTACACCGAAAAAAGGCCCTCAAGTTGCTGTTGAGCATGGACCTGTCCCGATATGACGGCGTCATCACATGGTCACCGTTCCACTCGGTCAACCCCGTCATGGTGGCACTAAAAAAGCATCGGCCAGAGGTGTTCTGGCTAGCCCAATTCAGCGATCCCTGGGCGGGCAATCCGCTTGAACGACGTTGGTTTGCGCGATTGTGGAGCCGATGGCACGAAAGTCGCGCCGTGGCGGCTGCGGACTTCATCGTGCACAGTTCGTCGTGTACTCGGGATGCGATGGCACATCGTTACACTACCGACGTGAACAACAAGAGTTGCGTGGTCGCGCATCCCTACGACGACGCACTTTACCCGCAACGGCCGAAGGCGAGGAACCAACGCACCACGCTACGATATATTGGCGCATTGTTCGGCCGCCGCTCGCCCGAACCATTATTCAAAGCGCTCCACAAGTTGTTGGCGCGACGTCCGGAGCTCCGAGACTCGCTATACGTAGAGTTGGTGGGCGAAATTCCAGGAAAAATGCTGACAACCCCCTCTGCCAGAGCCTTGCCGACCACGATGATCCGGCACGTCCCGAGCGTTTCCTATCTGGCATCGCTCGAAAAGATGTATGACGCCGACATACTGCTTTTGATCGAGGCCGATGTTCGTCAGAATCTGTTTGTCCCGAGCAAACTATCCGATTACATGGGCGCGCGGACACCTATTGTCGGCATCGCCCCTCCTGGCGGCTCTTTGGACGTCCTGGAAAAACTTGGCTGCTGGCACGCGAATCCAGCCGACATTGACGGCATAGCAGAGGCGATTGAAGCGGCTGTCGATCATGTCCGAGCCAGTTCGGATCAATCCTGGTGCGACGAGAAATATCGGACCAGCTTCAGTGCGGAGCGTATAGCGCAGAGATTCGCGAACATCTTGAAGGGGATCACCCCAGAATGAGCCGCAAGATTCTTTTCGTCGCCATGCAGATGAGCCAGCACACCGTACGCTGGATACGGCAAATCGCTGACCAAGGATGGGATCTGCACCTATTTCCGGTCAATTACCTGCCTGTACACCATGAGATGCCCGGCATCACGGTCCACCAACCTTGGCAAACCATACGGCCAAGGTTGTTCTTGAAGACCCTCAGGTCTGATCCTTGGCGCCTATTGCGTTCTTCGACTCCGCCGATCAGTCTCCGCCCCCATGGCGTGCTTGAGCGGGCGATCTATCCATTGCCGATCCTTTCACCCTTCGCGCCTTACCTGAACGGCATCAAGCGCGTGCGACTGGGCGAATCGGAAGCCGTGGCACCACTCGCATATGGTCCCCATGTGTTGGCGCGGCTCATCAGGACACTGAAGCCCGATCTCATCCATTCGCTGGAGTTCCAGCATTGCGGCTACAACGTCCTACGTGCGAAGGAATTGATAGGCGACGGATTCCCCCCCTGGCTAGCGACCAACTGGGGGAGCGACATTTATTACTATCGCCAGTTCGAAAACCACCGGAGACAGATTTCCCGGCTGCTGGGCAATGTCGACTACTACTCCTGCGAATGTGTCCGTGACATTGAACTGGCGCAGGAACTCGGACTTTCCGGCAGAGTGATGCCGGTCATGCCCAATAGCGGCGGCCTTGACCTTGGGGTTGTCGGGCCGATGAGACAAATGCATCAGCCCTCGCGCCGACGGCTTATCATGGTGAAGGGCTATCAGCACTTCGTCGGTCTCGCCTTGACTGCACTGGAAGCCGTGGAGCGTTGCGCCCCCATCCTGCACGACTTCAATATCCTGGTCTTTTCCGCCTCCCCGCCGGTCGTAAAGCGCGTCGAAGAACTCAGGGTTTCACTCGGACTGAACATCTCGGTGTTACCCCACTCGGGGCATGACACGATGCTTCGTATGTTCAGTCGGGCGCGCATCTATCTTGGCATCAGTCTTTCCGACGCGATCAGCACCTCCATGCTGGAGGCCCTCGCTATGGGAGCTTTCCCGATTCAGACCAGCACAGCCTGTTGTGACGAGTGGATCGAAGATGGAGAAAGCGGTTTCATCGTGCCCCCCGAGGCTCCAGAAATCATCGCCGACCGACTGCGTCGGGCCATTACTGATGATGCGCTGGTCGACCACGCAGCAGAAATCAATTGGCGAACCGTACGCGAGCGGTTGGATCAGAACATCCTCAAGGGAAAGGCCATCGCGTTCTATGAAGAAATCTTTGCTGGATTAAATGGAAGCGCATCGGCCACATCGACATGATTGCAGTTGCCATTGTCTTCACCATGCACAAGGTGGACTGATTGAGCCCCCAAGCCAGTCGACATCGTTTGTTGCTGCACGCCCCCAATGTCCATGCCGGGGGCGGGCTGGTGCTGCTCACTCAATTTCTGACCGTTACGCCAACCGCCTTCCTATGGGCGCAACTGGACCAGCGCGCCCAAGATCGCCTACCGAACCAGCCGGCACTGTCGGCAAGATATGTGCGCAGATCCATCCTGTCTCGGCTGGTGGCCGAGTGGCGCCTGTGGCGAGAATGCAAGAACGACGATTTGGTTCTGTGTTTCCACGGCCTTCCACCGCTGCTGCCGCTCCAGGGCCGGGTCGTGGTATTCGTCCAGAACCGGCTGCTGATCGAGCGGAGCACCCTGGCCGAATATCCGTCCTGGCTGCGCTTGCGTCTCCGGTTAGAGCGGCTCTGGTTCAGTCTCCTGCAGGCGCGATGTTCTCACTATATCGTTCAAACACCGTCGATGGCCGCCGCTCTGCGGTCCTGGCTCAGGCACGAGATACCGGTCTCGGTGGCCCCTTTCGTTCCGGCCCCGGCAACCTCGGCCGCCCCGGAACCTCATCCATCGGCATGCGCATATGACTTCTTGTATGTCGCCAGCGGTGAAGCGCACAAGAACCACATGATCCTGCTGGAGGCATGGCGCCAACTGGCAGACGCCGGCCTTCGGCCCTCACTGGCAGTGACGCTTGGCGCCGAAGCAGACCCGGAATTGTGTCGCCGTCTCGAGGACTATGCGTCCCGATACGGACTGGCTGTCACCAATCTAGGATGCCTCGCCCCGGAAGCCGTCGAGACGGCATACCGGCAATCCGGCGCAATGATCTATCCATCCCTGTCCGAGTCGTTCGGGCTGCCGCTAGTGGAGGCTGCCCGCCACGGCCTGCCCATCCTGGCACCCGAACTTGATTATGTCCGCGACATCGTCGTCCCGGTCGAAACCTTCGACCCGAAGTCACCCATGTCGATTGCCAGGGCAGTCCGGCGCTTCCTGGGCGCTGCCGAACCGGCCGTCCAGGTCGGTTCGGCAGCCGATTTCCTGGCGGAAGTGTTGCGATGAGAATATTGCTCCTGAGCCAATATTTCTGGCCGGAGAATTTCCGCATCAACGAACTCGCGGCGACACTGCAGGCCATGGGTATGCAGGTCACTGTCTTGACCGGCAAGCCAAACTACCCGGAGGGCAACATCTATCCCGGATACAAGGCATGGGGGGTCGGGCACGATTACCACAACGGCAGCCGGTTGGTGCGCCTGCCACTTATCCCGCGTGGCGGCAGTTCATCCTGGCGACTTGCCCTGAATTACCTGTCATTCGTGTTGTCCGGCTGCGCACTGGCCCCGACGGCGATGCGCGGCCAGAAATTCGACCTGGTCTTCGTCTACGCCCCATCCCCTCTGTTGCAGGCCTTGCCGGCAATTTTGCTGGCCCGCCTGAAGCGCGCCCCCTTAGTCGTATGGGTGCAGGATCTGTGGCCCGAAAGCCTTGCGGCGACCAACCATATCAATAACCGCTTGTTGCTCCGGGGGGTCGAAGCCATAGTCCGCTTCATCTACCGACGTGCCGACTCCATCCTGATCCAGTCGGAAGCCTTCCGTGCCCCGGTCGCTCGCCTGACGAACGATCCCGGGAAAATCCGTTACTACCCTAATTCGGCGCCCCCCCTGGCCGAACCCGGCCACAGCGGTTCCGAAAGCGCAGCGGCGGATGAGATCGGACGAACCTTCTCGGTGGTGTTCGCCGGCAACCTGGGCACGGCACAAGCGCTCGACGCCATCGTCGACGCCGCCGAACGGCTACACGACAAGCCGGGTATCAAATTCTTCCTGGTTGGCTCCGGTAGCCAGGCCGCCTGGCTCGACGAGGAAACCAGACGCCGCCGGCTACACAACCTAGTGCTGTTGGGCCGCTTGCCGGAAACCGCCATGCCGGCCATTTTCCGGGCGGCTTCGGTACTGCTGGTAACGCTCAAGGACAGCCCGGCATTCCAGCATACGATCCCCAGCAAGGTGCAGGCCTACCTGGCGGCCGGGCGGCCCATCATTGCCGCCCTGAACGGTGAGGGCGCTCGACTGATCGAGGCGGCGAATGCGGGCGTCGCCTGCCCCGCCGGCGATTCGGCAGCCTTGGCAAATGCCGTGTTGAAACTACAATCGCTATCTTCCGAAGAGCGCAACCGCCTGGGCGAGAACGGGCGCGCCTACTTCAAGAGACACTTCGATCCACAAAAACTGGCCAGTGAATTGATCGAACATTTTCAGTCAGTGCGCCGCAACCATGAGGAGCGCGTGGCATGAAGATCCTCATCCTCGGCATCTCGGGCATGCTGGGCAACGCGATGTTCCGGGTACTTTCCGAAGCCGGCGAGCACGATGTCTTTGGCACGGTCCGCTCTGCCTCGGCCAGACGCCACTTCGCTGCCGATCTGTGGGAGCGTGTAACCCCAGGCATCGACGCTGACAGCCTGGACGGTTTGACCCGCCTATTTGCCGAACTGAAGCCGCAGGTCGTCATCAACTGTATCGGGCTGGTCAAGCAACTGGCCGAAGCGGATGATCCCCTGCAAGCCCTGCCCATCAACGCGATGCTCCCTCACCGCCTGGCCCGCCTGTGCCAGTTGGGCGGGGCACGCCTGATCCATGTCAGCACCGACTGCGTCTTTTCCGGCAACAAGGGCAACTATCGCGAGGCCGACTCTCCGGATGCCACCGACCTGTATGGCCGGTCCAAACACCTGGGAGAAGTCACCTATCCGCACACCCTGACCCTGCGCACCTCGATCATCGGCCACGAACTGGCCAGCGCGCACGGCCTGGTCGGCTGGTTCCTGGCCCAGGAGGGCCGGGTCCGGGGCTACACCAAGGCGATTTTTTCAGGCCTGCCGACGGTCGAACTGGCGCGCATCGTGCGCGACATCATCCTGCCCAGGCCGGACTTGTCCGGCCTCTATCACGTCGCCGCCGCGCCCATCACCAAACACGACCTGCTCAAGCTGGTGGCCGACGCCTACGGCAAGAGCATCGAGATATGGCCGGACGACGCCGTCGTCATCGACCGCTCGCTCAATGCCGACCGTTTCCGCGAGGCCACGGGTTATGTGGCGCCGCCCTGGCCCCAACTGGTCCGTACCATGTTCCAATTTAGATAAGCCGAGACCCCATGTTTGCAGACAGCGTCCTGATGATCACCGGCGGCACCGGCTCCTTCGGCCATGCCGTCCTGAACCGCTTCCTGAACACGGACGTGCGCGAGATTCGTATCTTCAGCCGCGACGAAAAGAAGCAGGAGGACATGCGGATCGCCCTGAACAACCCCAAACTCAAATTCTTCATCGGCGATGTCCGCAACTGCGACAGCGTCCATGAGGCGATGCAAGGCGTCGATTACGTGTTCCACGCCGCCGCCCTGAAACAGGTGCCGTCGTGCGAGTTCTATCCGATGGAGGCCGTCCGCACCAACGTGATCGGGGCGGAAAACGTCCTGAACGCGGCCGTCGCCTGTCGCGTCAAGCGGGTCGTGGTGCTGAGCACGGACAAGGCCGTCTACCCGATCAACGCCATGGGACTCACCAAGGCACTGATGGAAAAACTCATGGTGGCCAAGGCCCGCATGCGGACCGAGGGCGAAACCGTACTCTGCGCCACCCGCTACGGTAATGTGATGGCGTCGCGCGGCTCGGTGATCCCGCTCTTCGTCGACCAGGTCAAGGAAGGGAAGCCACTGACCGTGACCGACCCCAACATGACCCGTTTCCTGATGTCCCTGGAGGACTCCGTGGACCTGGTACTGCACGCCTTCGAACACGCCCGCCAGGGCGACATCTTCGTCCAGAAGGCGCCGGCCTCCACCGTCGGCGATCTGGCCCAGGCGATCAAGGAACTCTTCAGTGCCGACAGCCCGATCCGGATCATCGGCACCCGCCACGGGGAGAAACTGTACGAATCGTTGCTTTCGCGCGAGGAGATGGCCAGGGCCGAGGACATGGAACGTTATTACCGCATTCCGGCGGACACCCGTGACCTCAACTACAACAAGTTTTTCGTCGAGGGCCAGACGCGGGTTTCCGGATTGGACGACTACACGTCGCACAATACCGAGCGACTCGACATCGAACAGGTCAAGACCCTGCTCCTGAAACTCGACTTCATTCGGGATGCGCTCGATGCTTAAGGTGATGACCATCGTGGGCACCCGCCCCGAGTTGATCAAGATGAGCCGAGTCATCGCCGAACTCGACCGCCAAGTCGACCATGTCCTGGTACATACCGGGCAAAACTACGATTACGAGCTGAATCAGGTCTTCTTCGATGACCTGGAAATACGCAAACCCGATCATTTTCTTGCCGCGGCCGGGGATACCGTGGCGCAGACCATAGCCCAGGTCATCATGAAGGCCGACGAGGTCATCGCCGAGGAGAAACCGGATGCCATCCTACTCTATGGCGACACCAACTCCTGCCTGGCGGTGATCCCGGCCAAGCGGCGCAAGGTGCCGGTATTCCACATGGAGGCGGGCAACCGCTGCTTCGACCAAAGAGTACCCGAGGAATTGAACCGCAAGGTGCTCGACCACCTGTCGGACATCAACCTGGTGCTGACCGAGCATGCCCGCCGGTATCTGATCGCCGAGGGCATCCGTCCGGAAACCATCATCAAGACCGGCTCCCACATGCGCGAGGTGCTCGACTACTATCGGCCACGCATCGAAGCATCGGACGTGATCGAACGCCAGGGCCTGGAGGAGGGCCGATATTTCCTGGTCAGCGCCCACCGCGAGGAAAACGTCGACAGCCCTGACTGCCTGGCCGACCTGTTGGACACGCTCGCCGCGCTGGTCGAGCGATACGGCTTCCCGGTCATCGTATCCACCCATCCACGGACCAAGAAGCGACTGGAAGAACTCGAACTTGGACTGATCGACCCACGCATCGTCTTTTCCAAGCCATTCGGCTTCCACGACTATATCCGTCTCCAGACCGGTGCCTTCTGCATACTCTCCGACAGCGGCACCATCACGGAAGAGGCGTCGCTCCTCGACCTGCCGGCCATCACCCTCCGCAATGCCCATGAGCGCCCCGAAGGCATGGACGTCGGCACCCTGGTCATGAGCGGGTTGAAGCGCGAGCGTGTCCTCGACGCCGTGGCCATGGTGACCTCGCAGCGGACCCAATCGGTACGAACGACCCGTGCGGTCGACGACTACGACAATCCCTTCGTATCCAGGCAGGTCGTCCGGGTGGTGCTGAGCTATGTCGATTACGTGAATCGGACAGTGTGGCACCGACACTAGTCCACCCACCGGGCGCGACCGCCGCCATGCCGTCATGCGTGTTCTAGTCACCGGCGCCACGGGGTTTGTCGGCCAAGCCCTGACCGCCGAGCTTTGCCGGCACGGCCATACCGTCAGGGCCGCATGCCGACATATGGGACAAGCGCAGGCATTGCCGGTTGGCCTGGAAGCCGCCATCACCGGGACCATCGACGCCGATACCGTCTGGTCCGAGGCACTCGCGGGCTGCGACGCGGTAGTGCACCTGGCCGCGCGAGTGCACTTGATGCAAGACACGGCGGCGGACCCCCTACGCGAATTTCGCACAGTAAACACCGAGGGAACCTTGAATCTTGCCCAGCAGGCTGCCGCCGCGGGGGTAAGGCGGTTGGTCTTCCTGAGTTCGATCAAGGTCAATGGCGAAGGAATCCCTCCCGAGTCAGCCGGCACAGGTCCGGCCGCGTGCCATGCCTATACTGAGTCGAACCGCCCCGCACCTGCGGATGCCTATGCGGTTTCCAAGTGGGAAGCTGAGGAAGGACTGATGGCGCTCGCTCGCACGACCGATCTGGAAGTGGTTATCCTGCGTCCCCCGCTGGTTTACGGCCCCGGAGTCGGCGCCAACTTCCTCCGCCTGATACGTCTCGCCGGAAGCGGCGTCCCCTTGCCGTTCGGTGCGATCGACAACCGGCGCAGCCTGCTCTACCTGGGCAATCTCGTGGCTGCGATCAGCCATTGCCTGACACATCCCGCAGCCGCCAACCAAACCTACCTCGTATCCGATGGCGAGGATGTCTCGACACCCGACCTGATTGGCCGACTCGCCACGCTCATGGGCAAACGGGCCTGGTTGCCGCCGATGCCTGCAAGACTACTGGGTCTGGCCGGCGGACTGTTGGGCATGGGGCCCGAGTTACAGCGCCTGCTCGGCACGCTGGTGGTGAATAGCGACAAGATTCGACGGGAATTGTCCTGGCAGCCGCCAGTCAGTCTGGATGCTGGCCTTGCAGAGACGGTGCGATGGTATCGGCAACGCCAGCAACCCGTCATGAAGCATACAGGTTGACTATGAATCCTATCGAACTCAGCGGGATTCCTCACCCAGGTCGACCCACCATCGGCAACTGGAAAGGCCGCGCCCGGGCATGACGCCATCCCATGCCGAATGGCTGCCCCCCCTATCCGCCGCCCTGACCTGCTGGTTGGTGCTGACCTGGTTGCTGAAGCGCAACCGGGGACTCCCGATGGACCATCCCAACGACCGCTCGTTGCATGAATCGCCCACCCCGCGTATCGGCGGACTAGGCATCATGGCCGGCATTGCATCGACCACTATCTGGCTATCCGGAGCCCCGCTACTGCCTATGATGCTGGCGGCCTTCGCCCTGACCATCCTGTCGCTCCTGGACGATCTCCGCGGCCTGCCGGTGATCCTGCGCCTGCTCTCGCACGTCGCCGCGGCCCTGGTCTGCCTGTCGGCCTGGGGCGTGAGCGGCTGGCCACTGTTGCTGGGCCTGTTCGCGGCCGTCTGGATGACCAATCTTTACAACTTCATGGACGGTGCCGACGGTCTCGCCGGGGGCATGGCCGTACTGGGCTTCGGTGCCTTGGCCGGAGCCGCCTGGTACGGCCAGGCTCCCGACCTGGCCTCGTTCTGCGCCGCCGTAGCCGCCTCGGCACTCGTCTTCCTGAGTTTCAATTTCCCACCGGCTCGTCTGTTCATGGGCGATGCCGGGTCGATCCCGCTTGGCTTCCTCGCCGCCATGCTGGGCATACTGGGCTGGCGGCGGGAACTCTGGTCGCCGCTCTTCCCTATCCTGGTATTCTCGCCATTCATCGTCGACGCGACCTTAACCCTGGTCCGTCGTTTTCTGGCCGGAGAACGCATCTGGCAAGCCCACCGAAGCCATTATTATCAGCGCCTGATCCGCATGGGCTGGGGACACCGCAAAACTGCGCTGGCCGAGTACGGCCTGATGGCAGTCATGATCCTGATCGGGCTGAGCCTGGAATGGAGCAAGACCCCTCTGCCTACGCTTCTACTCGCCGTCTTGCTCTATGCGCTCATAGTCTTCCTGGTCGACAGGCGTTGGCGGAAACACGGTATATGGCAGCCATGAAACTGAATCCCCGCACCGTTCTGGTCTTCGGCCACGATATCGTGGCTGCCGGCCTCGCCTGGATGGTTGCCTACGCCTTGCGCTTCAATCTGGACATCCCGCACGAATACCTGCGCGACGCCCAGATAACGGTGGGCTGGGTCGTCATTCTGCAAACATTCTTCTTTTGGCGCTTCGGCCTGTACCGGGGATTGTGGCGTTTTGCCAGCCTACCCGATCTGAAGCGCATCTTGCTGGCTGTGGGCATGGCCGCCGTGGCCACACCCGCCATGCTCTTCCTGACGCGCATCGAGGCGGTGGTACCCCGCTCGGTACTCTTCCTGGATCCGCTTCTCCTGCTCCTGATCATGGGTGGCAGCCGACTTGCCTACAGGGCCTGGAAGGAACATCGGCTAGCCTCCCTGCTGGTCAGCGACACCATTCCCATCATCGTGGCCGGGGCCGGTTCGGAGGCTGACACCCTGCTGCGCGACCTGAGTCGCAGTGGTGCCCATTGGCGTGTAGTGGGTCTGCTGGACGAGGACGTGGGCAATATCGGCCGCCAGGTCCAGGGCATCCCAGTGCTTGGCGGGCTGGCCGAATTACCACACCGGGCAAAGACCCTGGACGTCAGGGATGTGGTGCTTGCCCTCCCCAGCCATCAGATTGCGCTGCGCCGCCAACTGGTAGAAATCTGCACTGCCGCGGGGCTGCGCGTGTTGACCGCGCCCGCCCTGGAAGATGTGATGGATGGCCGGGTTGCGGTATCGCAATTGCGCCCCATTGAATTGGACGACCTTCTCGGCAGGGTACCGGTAACCCTGGACGACGCTGGCCTGGCCGATTTCCTGGGTGGTCAGGTGGTCTTGGTCAGCGGCGCAGGCGGCTCGATCGGCTCGGAACTGTGCCGGCAAATCGCCCGTTTTCATCCTGCCCGCCTCGTTTTCATGGAAAACAGCGAACTGGCGCTATATCGCATCGAGCAGGAGTTCCATCGCCTCCATCCCGACCTGTCCATAGCCTGCATCGTCGGCGACGTGAAGGACGCCGCTCGGGTTGCCGACGTCCTGTCCGAACACCGACCCACGGCGATCTTCCACGCCGCCGCCTACAAGCACGTGCCCCTGATGGAATGCGACAACGCCTGGCAGGCCGTGCGCAACAACATCTTCGGCACCTATGTCCTCGCCAACGAGGCTTTGCGCCACGGCGTCGCGAAATTCGTCCTGATCTCCACCGACAAGGCCGTCAACCCGACCAACGTCATGGGCGCTTCGAAGCGCGCCGCCGAGATGGTCTGCCAATGGCTGCACGGCCGGGGCAGCACCCGCTTCATCTCGGTCCGGTTCGGCAACGTACTGGGTAGTTCCGGCAGCGTGGTGCCGAAATTCCGGGAACAGATCGAAGCCGGCGGCCCGGTCACGGTCACCCATCCGGACATCACCCGCTACTTCATGACCATCCCGGAGGCCAGCCAACTCGTCCTCCAGGCGGGCCTGATGGGCAACGGCGGCGAGATATTCGTGCTCGACATGGGCGACCCGGTGCGGATTGCCGACCTGGCCCGGCTGATGATCAGACTGGCCGGCAAGACCGAGGCCGAGATCGGCATCGACTACGTCGGTCTCAGGCCCGGCGAGAAGCTGTACGAGGAACTGCTCGCCGACAGCGAGACCACCCTGCCGACCCCCCACCCCAAGCTGCGCGTCGCCAAGGCCCGTGCGATCGACCCCGACCTGGTCGCCGACGCCCTGGAGTGGCTGGAAAATTCCGGCTGCGTGACCGAGGCCGACGTCAAACTACGCCTGAAACGCTATGTCGCGGAATATCGCGACACCCGTGCCGGGTAAGGACTCAAGCCTGCGCCTTCCGATCGGACAATGCGGCACGCCACTTCAACCAGATTCGTAGTCGCCTGAATTCCTCCCGATCCAGGCTGTCGCCCAGGATCACGACCGTATCCGGCCGCGTGCCGGCAGTGGACCGATAACGCAAGACCACCAACCAGGCCAGCACGACCGTATCCGGCAAGATCTCGACCGTTTGCCCGGCCTCGCCGGCCCCGACCGACAGGGCGCCATCGGGCTGGCAGCACAGGACCACTGGCGGTGCCGGTCGAAGCGACCGGACCAGACTGCCGATCAGCACGGCCAGGATGGCCACCTGGAACCCCGCTGCCAAATCGGCGCCGAGTACCGCGCAGGCCGCCAGGACATGCAGCGAGGCCACGACGAGCCTGAGCCGTGAGGAGGCGGAAACGTGGAGGGTCAGGGTGGCGCCGCGCATACCGGGATGGTAACGGGTTGTCATGCCGGCCGGGGATGCGTTAGGGTGTATCGACCGTAGCCCCCTTCTGCGCATGCCCATCTTCTGCAGCCCGCCACCCGGTTGTCGTCCCGACAGCCATCCCGTTTCTGACATCGCTGGCCGGTACGGCCGGTTCCTTGCCCGCGTACTCGCACTCACTGCCTTTGTCCTGGCCGGCACGACCGAGGCCGCCCCCCTGCCCGAAGACCTCGTCCAGGCCTTGGCCCAGGCCGACCTGCCCGACGACCATATCGGCCTGGTGGTGCGCGACCTCTCCGCCGACGCCCCCGAACTGGCCTATGGCGACCAGCGCTCCTTCAACCCCGCCTCGGTGATGAAGTTGCTGACCACCCTGGCCGCCCTCGACACCCTGGGCCCGGCGTACACCTTCAAGACCGCCGTCCTGGTCGACGGCAAGGTGACCCACGGCGTCCTGCACGGCAACCTGATCCTGCGCGGCGGCGGCGACCCGTCGCTGACCCTGGAACGCTTCTGGCTGCTGCTGCGGGAAATCCAGGCGCGCGGCATCCGGGTGATCGACGGCGACGTCATCTTCGACAACGGCTATTACGCCATCGATCTCGACGACCCGGCCGCCTTCGACGACACCCCGCTCAAGCCCTACAACGCCGCCCCCACCGCCCTGCTGGTCAATTACAACGTCCTGGCCCTGCGCCTGCGTCCGACCCCCGATGGCATCCAGGCCCGCCTCGACCCGGCCGGCCTGGCCATCGACAATCAGCTGACCGCCGACCCTACGGCCGCCTGCAACGGCTGGCCGGAACGCCTGGCCATGGCCCGCGACGGCGACGTCCTGCGTCTCGCCGGCAGCTATCCGGTCGCTTGCGGCGAGCGCGCCACCTGGCTCAACCTGATGTGCCCGCCGGCCACCGCCTCGGCCTTCTTCCAGGCCCTGTGGCGCGAACTGGGCGGCCGCCACGACGGCCAGGTGCGCGTCGGCAGCACGCCGGAGACGGCCGTCCCGTTGCTGGAATTCGAATCGCCGCCGCTGGCCGAAATCGTCCGCGACATCAACAAGTTCAGCAACAACGTCATGGCCAAGATGCTGTTCCTGGACCTGGGCGCGGCCCGCCTGGGCGGCGCCGCCGGCTGGAACAAGAGCGACCTTGCCATACGCGAGTGGCTGGACGAGAAGGCCTTGGACATCCCGGAACTGGTACTGGAGAACGGCAGCGGCCTGTCGCGCATCGAGCGCATCTCGGCCGGTTCGATGGCCAAGCTCCTGGCCTGGGCCGCCGGCCAGCCGCTCTACTACGAATTCGCCGCCTCGCTGCCGGCCCTGGGCCAGGAAGGCACGCAGCAGAGACGCATGGTCGGCGAACCAGAAGCCGGCCGCGCCTGGCTGAAGAGCGGCAGCCTGAACGGCGCCCGCAACCTGGCCGGCTACGTCCTCGACGCGGCCGGCCGCCGCAAGGTGGTGGTAATCTTCATCAACCATCCGGGCGCGAGCAAGGCCGACGTTTTCCAGGCCGCCGTGTTGCGCCATGCCATCGCCGCACCGGCGGCCCTGCCCTGAAGCGGTGTCATTGTCAACATTTCAGGAAAGACTTATACACACGCAGCGGCGCGGCTTCCGGCAATGTCAAGGCCCGCCCATATGCAAAAAGTGATATTTTTGTATGGCATTGATTCCAAAGGCATTTACGGCTGCCCAAATTTTGGGCTCGGCAATCTAAATAGGCCTCCCGCAAGGGTTTATTACCGTTTGAAGTCGGCTTGTCCACAAAGTTATCCACAGGTTTCGTGGACAACCCGAAAACATCCAATCGCCATACCGAGTTCCCGCTATTAACGAGATTTCACTTTAAGTTCGACCGGCAAATTGACCCCACCCGTCCCCGCGCTCATCCAGGTCGCCCTCGACGCCCCGCTCGACCGCCTGTTCGACTATCTGGCTCCGGACGCAACCGAGGCCGATGTCGGCCGCCGCGTGCGGGTGCCGTTCGGTCGGCGCGAGCAGGTCGGCGTCATCGTCGGTCTGAGCGCCAAGGCCGCCGTCGCGGACGACCAGTTGCGCGCCGCCATCGCCATCGACCGCGACCTGCCCGCCCTGCCCGCCGACATCCTGGCCCTGGCCCGTTTCGCCGCCGGCTATTACCAGCATCCGCTCGGGCCGGTCCTGCTCGCCCTGCTGCCGCCGGCCCTGAAGCGCCGCAGCTTCCGCGCCCCGCCACCGGCCGCCTACGCCTTGACCGAGGC
>JAAXVP010000251.1 GCA_013335435.1 Thiobacillus sp.
CACCACCGAACTTCTTCGACAGAATCGTCGTGATCGCCGCCGTCAGCGTGGTCTTGCCATGGTCCACGTGCCCAATCGTACCCACGTTTACGTGCGGCTTAGTACGCTCAAATTTTTCCTTGGCCATCGTTACTACCCCTTAGCAAAAATTTACGAACAATTCCAAAAACTGGTGCCCATGGGCAGGATCGAACTGCCGACCTCTCCCTTACCAAGGGAGTGCTCTACCACTGAGCCACATGGGCGAAAACTTTACAGCAGAACCTTCCAACTGGAGCGGGTGATGGGAATCGAACCCACGTCATCAGCTTGGAAGGCTGTGGTTCTACCATTGAACTACACCCGCCGTTACCTTAACAGCCAACGCCCGACTCGATCCATCGAACGTCTTGTAAACCTGGTGGAGGGGGAAGGATTCGAACCTTCGAAGGCAGTGCCGTCAGATTTACAGTCTGATCCCTTTGACCGCTCGGGAACCCCTCCGGGAAAGCGCGGCATTATCATTGCCTTCGAGCGGCTTGTCAAATAGAACCTGATGCGAATTCGTCAGACGTTGAACAGGAAATTCATCACGTCGCCATCCTTGACGACATACTCCTTGCCCTCCGCCCGCATCTTGCCCGCTTCCTTGGCCCCCTGCTCGCCGCCATAGGCGATGAAATCCTCATAGGCTATGGTCTGGGCGCGGATGAAGCCGCGCTCGAAGTCGGTGTGGATCACGCCCGCCGCCTGCGGCGCCGTATCGCCCTGGTGGATGGTCCAGGCACGCACCTCCTTGACCCCGGCGGTGAAGTAGGTCTGCAGGCCGAGCAGGTGGTAGGCGGCGCGGATGAGGCGATTGAGGCCGGGCTCGTGCATGCCCATGTCTTCCAGGAAGACCTGCTTGTCGGCGTCCTCCAGGTCGGCGATCTCAGCCTCGATGGCCGCGCAGATAGCGACCACGTCGGCGTTCTCCGCGGCCGCCAGCTTGTTCACCGCGTCCAGGTAGGGATTGTTCTCGAAGCCGCCCTCCTTGACGTTGGCGGCATAGAGCACGGGCTTGGCGGTGAGCAGGAAGAACTGGCGCAGGCTGGTCCACTCCTCCTTGGACAGGTCCAACACCCGCACCGGCTTGGCCTCGTTCAGCTGCGCCTGGCACTTCTCCAGGACCTCGACCAGCAGCTTGGCCTCCTTGTCGCCACCGGACTTGGCCTGCTTGGTATAGCGCGCCAGGGCCTTCTCGACCGTGGCGAGGTCGGCCAGGGCGAGCTCGGTATTGATCACCTCGATATCGTCCAGCGGGCTGACCTGGCCGGCGACGTGGACGACGTTCTCGTCCTCGAAGCAGCGCACGACGTGGACGATGGCATCGGTTTCGCGGATGTTGGCCAGGAACTGGTTACCCAGGCCCTCGCCCTTGCTGGCCCCGGCGACCAGGCCGGCGATGTCGACGAATTCGACGATGGCCGGCTGCACCTTCTGCGGCTTGACGATGGCCGACAGCGCAACCAGGCGCGGATCGGGCACCTCGACGATGCCGACGTTCGGCTCGATGGTGCAGAAGGGATAGTTCTCCGCCGCGATGCCGGACTTGGTCAGGGCATTGAACAGGGTGGACTTGCCGACGTTGGGCAGCCCGACGATTCCGCATTTCATGGCGTTGCTTCCTTAGGTTTGGTATTCGCGCGCTGGGTGGCCGCGTTCCACTCGGCCTTGGCGATCAGCGGCCAGAGGTCGAGCGCCCGGTCGATGGCGTTGTCGATCTCGATCGACTCTTCCTTGCGTGGCGGCTTGAGCACGTAGTTGACCACCTCGTTGCGGTCGCCCGGATGGCCGATGCCGATGCGCAGGCGCCAGTAATCCTGGGTGCCCAGGTGGGCGGTGATGTCCTTGAGGCCGTTGTGGCCGCCCAGGCCGCCGCCGAACTTGATGCGCAGCTGGCCGGGCGGAATGTCCAGCTCGTCGTGGACGACCAGAATCTCGGCCGGGGCGATTTTGTGGAACCGGGCCAGGGCACCGACCGCCTGGCCGGAACGGTTCATGAAGGTTTGCGGCAGCAACAGCCAAGCCCCCTCTGCGCGGGCCAGGCCGGCCAGGCCGTGGAAACGCGACTCGCGTGCGAGGTTGACGCCCAGCCTGGCCGCCAGCCGTTCACAAAACCAAAACCCGGCGTTGTGCCGGGTTTCGGAATAGTCGGCGCCGGGATTGCCCAGGCCGACGACGAGTCGCGGAGCGACCTGCATCGGAACTTAGGCGGCCGGAGCTTCGCCCTCGGCGGCCTCACCTTCGGCGGCTTCGGCCTTGGCGCCCAGGATGGTGGCCACGGTCGGGTCTTCGCCACGGTGCAGCAGAACCGACTCGATACCGGCGGGCAGGGTCAGGTGCGACAGGTGGATGGAGTGGCCGACGGCCAGATCCTTGCAATCGACCTCGACGAACTCGGGCAGGCTATCCGGCATGCAGGTGATGTCGATTTCGGTCATCACGTGGCTGACCACGCCGCCTTCCAGCTTCACGCCCGGGCAGGTATCGGCGTTGACGAAGTGCAGGGGCACCTTCATGTGGATCTTGTGGCTGGCATCGACGCGCTGGAAGTCGATGTGCAGGACCTGGACCTTGTACGGGTGGGTCTGGACATCCTTGAGCAGGACGGACTGCTTCTCGCCGTCGACATTCAGGCTCAGCACGGAGGAATGGAAGGCTTCGTGGCGCAGGCCCAGGAGCAGCTCCTTGTGGTCCATGTCGATGGCCTGGGGGGCCTTGTCGCCACCGTAGACGATGCCGGGCACACGGCCGGTGTGACGCAGGCGGCGGCTCGCACCCGAACCTTGTCCGTCACGCTTGGCAGCATTGATTTCGAATTGCATGTTGTTTCTCCAATTAAACAAAAAACCGCCCGCGACCAGGCGGAGCTACTACTGCGGGAAAGGCGTTACGCCTTTCCCGAAAATCATTCAACAAACAGCGAGCTGACCGAATCCTCGTTGCTGATGCGGCGGATGGTCTCCGCCAGCAGCTCGGCCACCGACACCTGGCGAATCTTGGTGCAGCGCGCGGCGTCGTCGCGCAGCGGGATGGTGTCGGTCACCACCAGCTCGTCGAGCTGGGAATTGCCGATCCGCTCGATGGCACTGCCCGACAGCACCGGGTGGGTGATGTAGGCCATGACCTTCTTGGCGCCGTGCTCCTTGAGCGCGACCGCCGCCTCGCACAGGGTGTTGGCGGTGTCCACCATGTCGTCCATGATGATGCAGGTGCGATCCTTGACCTCGCCGATGATGTGCATGACCTTGGCCACGTTCGGCTTCGGACGGCGCTTGTCGATGATCGCCAGGTCGCAGTCCAGACGCTTGGCCACGGCACGGGCACGCACCACGCCGCCGACGTCGGGCGACACCACCATCAGATTGTCGAGGTCCTGCTTCCAGATATCGCCCATCAGGATGGGCGTGGAGTAGACGTTGTCGACCGGGATGTCGAAGAAGCCCTGAATCTGGTCCGAGTGCAGGTCCATGGTGAGCAGACGGTCGACACCCACCACGGTGAGCATGTCGGCGACCACGCGCGCGGTGATCGGCACCCGTGCCGAGCGCACCCGACGATCCTGGCGGGCATAGCCGAAGTAAGGGATGGCGGCGGTGATGCGGCCGGCCGAGGCACGCCGCAGGGCATCCACCATGAGCATCACTTCCATCAAGTTGTCGTTGGTCGGCATGCTGGTGGATTGCAGGACGAAGACGTCCTTGCCTCGGACGTTTTCGAGAATCTCCACCGCCACCTCGCCGTCCGAGAAACGGCCGACCGTGGCCCGTCCCAGACGGATATTGAGGCTGCGTGCGACTTCTTCGGCAAGCTTGGGATTCGCGTTGCCGGTAAACACCATCAAGCTGTCGTAGGCCACTGGACTACCCGCGCGGTAAACAAAAAGCAAAAAGCGTGCAGCCCCGCTGCACGCTTGTGATCATGTGGCTGGGGAGGTAGGGATCGAACCTACGAATGCCGGAATCAAAATCCGGTGCCTTACCACTTGGCGACTCCCCAAGCTGGGCGGTCAAGCCGCGGTGTACATCGGATGCACATCGAGACCGTCCGCCACGAAACCTTTCATCCCCTCGGGCCGCTGCGCGAATGCTGCCTCGGCCGACTTCCGGTCCGGGAACGCCGCGAATACGCAGGCGCCCGATCCGGTCATGCGGGCATCGCCGAACCTGTCCAGCCACCGGAGGTACTCGCCTATCACAGGATAGGCCGCCACCGCGACGGGCTCCAGGTCGTTATGTCCGCAACCCTCGGAGAGGGGCGGGATTTTCATCGCTGGCGTATCCCGTGTCAATCCCGGATGCGAAAAAATTGCCCCGGTGGCGACGTGGACAGGTGGCGTCAGCACCACATAACTGGCCGGCGCCAGGCTGACCGCCTGCAAATGTTCGCCCACCCCTTCGGCAAAAGCGCTACGCCCGAACACGAATACCGGCACGTCGGCGCCCAGGCGCAGCCCGAGCTCCTGCAGCTCCGCGCGCGGCAGTTCCAGGCCCCAAAGCCGGTTCAGGGCCATGAGCACGGTGGCAGCATCGGAACTGCCGCCGCCCAGGCCGCCCCCCATGGGCAGGCGCTTGTCCAGGCCGATGTCGGCACCCGACCGGCAGCCGGTGTGCTCCTGCAGCAGACGGGCGGCGCGCCAGCACAGATCGGCCTCGGCCGGCACCCCCGGCAATGGATTCAGGAGCCGGATGACGCCGTCCGGGCGCGGCTCGATATGCACCGTGTCGCCGAAATCGAGGAAGCGGAACAGGGTCTGCAACAAGTGGTAGCCGTCCGCGCGGCGGCCGACCACGTGCAGGAACAGGTTCAGCTTGGCCGGCGCAGGATAGGCCGTCACAAGGCCTCCCAGCTGTCGACCACCAGCCGGAACTCCAGCTCGCCCCGGCTGACGAAGATGCGTCCGGGCAACCAACGCTCGCCGCGCTGCTGGTAGCGGCTGTATTCGATGTGCCAGCCATCCTGGTCCAGGCTGGCCATGCGGCCGTCCTCGCCGGCGGCGGCGCTGAACTCCACTTCGGGGCGGGGCAGCGCTGACAACCACCAGACCAGGCCGTCCAGAGGCAGGCGCAGGCCGAGCACCTGTTTGTCCAGCTTCATTTCGATCGTTTGATCGTCTTTGACCAGGATTTCAACCGGGAATTGCGCGTTGCGCCCGGAACCCAGGTTATCCACTTCGCCGTTGAACAGGGTCACGGTGCTGACGAACGGCGGGTTGCCGCCAGCCTCGGTGAGATCGGAAGAG
>JAAXVP010000252.1 GCA_013335435.1 Thiobacillus sp.
CGATCTTTGGCGTCGCCGACCCGGGTGCCGCTGGCGCTGACCTCGGCCGTGTACACCGTGCCGTCCTTGCGCAGGTGCCGGGTTTCGAAGGTGGTGTTGATGGTGCTGAGGTCGGCGAAGGCGGCCCGGATCTCGGTCTCGGACAGGTCGGCCTCCCAGTCCCAGGTATGCAGGCCGATGACCTCTTCGGGCGTGTAGCCGAGCATCTCGGCGAAGCGCCGGTTGGCCTCGATCACCCGGTGCTCCTGGTCGATGATGGCGATGCCGTCGCGCGATACTTCCATCAGCATGCGCCGGCGCTCGTCGGCCTCGCGCAGGGCCGATTCGGCGGCGCGTACGTGGGTGATGTCGTGGGCGATGCCGAGTACGCCGATCAGGCGGCCCTGGCCGTCGTACATCGGTGTCTTGGTGGTTTCGAACAGGCCGCGGTAGCCATCCGCCGCGAAGGTTACCCATTCCTCGTTGCGCCGCGGGCCGCCGGCCGCGACCGCGGCACGGTCGTTGGCGCGGAAGGCGTCGGCCAGGTCGCGGTCGACGAAGTCGTAGTCGGTCCGGCCCAGGATGTCCGCCTCCTTGTGCCCGTACAGGCTCTCGAAGCGCGGGTTGCAGGCGAGATAGGCGCCGTCGGGGTCTTTCAGCCAGACTTGGTCCGGGATGGTGCCGATCAGCGTCTTCAGGAGGGCACGCTCTTGTTCCAGTTCCGACTGGGTCCGGATCAGCGCGGTGATGTCGCGCGACAGGCCGAGCAGGGCGGGCTGGCCGTTCCAGGTGCCCTTGACGACACGGGTGTCGACCATGATCTCGTCGCCGTTGCGGTTCAGCAGCGGCAGCGGACAGTGCGCGAGGCTGCCGGCCAGCATCTCGGCGGTGACGCGCATGGCTTCGTCGTGCACGCGCGGCGGATGCACGGCCAGCACGCTTCGGCCGATCAGTTCGTCGCCGTAGCCGAGCTTGTCGTGCACCGCCGGGTTGACGTGGACGATGGTGCCTTCCATGTCGAGCACGAAGACGTAGTCCTGGATGGCCGCGAAGAAGCCCTCCAGGTTGTCCCGCTGCATGCCGGCCTCCTGCCAGGCCTGCTGGCGTTCCAAGGCCTGGCCGAACTGCAGGGCGAGGTTGTCCAGGAATCTGACGGTGTGCGCCGGCAGGGTGCCGGCGTGGCGGCTGGCCAGGTACAGGCTGGCGGTGGGTTCGCCGTGCAGCAGGATGGGCAGGACGACCAGGGTGGTGATGCCCTCGCGAGCCAGGAAGGGTTGCTGGATAAGGTTGCGGCTGGTGCAGTCGGGGCAGCTTTCGGCACAGCTGTAGGTCAGCTTGCCGGCCGGGATCGGGCCGGCTTGCAGGGTATCCGGGCCGTATTCGGCGGAACGGGCCAGGAAGTCCTCGCTGAAACCTCGGCTGGCGGTCAGCAGGTAGCCGCCATCGGGTGCACGCCAGTAGAGGCCGGCGGCATCCAGTTCGGTCAGGCCGAGCACGGTATCCAGGACGGCCTCGATCAGGTGGTCGCGTTCGGGCGTTTCCGCCATGGCCTGGTTGAAGCGCTGTTGCAGGTGCAACAACGCCTCTTCCTGCTTGCGCAGCGTGACCTCGGTCTTGGCGCCCAGGCTGCGCAGCGGCCTGCCTTCGCTATCCCGCTCGACGACACGTCCCCGGACATGTAGCCAGACCCAGTTGCCATCGCCTTTCCGGAATCGGTATTCGGTATCGAAGGTGGCGTCGGTTGTCAGGCTGGCGGTTACGGCCTCGACCACCTTGGCGCGGTCTTCCGGATGGATGCGGTCAAGCCAGTCCGCCATGCTGGAGCCGCCGGGAGCAGGGAAGTCGCCGCCCAGGGCCGCCTTCAGCCGGTCGCTGAAGACCAGCCGGTCACTCCGGTGATCGTATTCCCAGATGCCGATGCCGACCGTGTCGAGCAGGTCGAGCAGGACATCATTCGCGGGGGCGTGTTCGGTCGGCATGGCGGGGGCGGGAGCCAGGGGCGGCGGATGCCTTGGCTAGTCGCGGGCGCCGATGGCGCGTTTCTTGGCTGCCAGGGTCTCGTCGGTGTCGGCGAAGCGCTCCAGGATGTCCCGGAAGGTCGCCAGATTGGCCTCGAAGGCGGCCACGATGTCGGCGTCGAAGTGGCTGCCGCTGCCCTTCCTGATCAGTGCCACCGCCTCGTCGAACGACATCGGTTCCTTGTAGATGCGTTTGCTGACCAGGGCGTCGAAGACGTCGGCCAGGGCCATCAGGCGGGGTGCGATGGGAATGGCGTCGCCGGCCAGGCCGTCCGGGTAGCCGCTGCCGTCCCATTTCTCGTGGTGCCAGAGGGCGATGTCCTTGGCCACGGCCAGGAAGCCGAGCGGCACCTGCTCGAGTTCCTCCATGGCCGCCTCCAGGGCGCTGTGGCCGAGCCGGCAATGGGCCTGGAGGGTTTCGTATTCGTGCTCTTCCAGTTCGCCGCGCATGGCCACGTCGATGGCGTCGCCGCCGATCCGGCTGTGCGACTTCATGGTTTCGAACTCCTCCGGGGTGAGCCGGCCCGGCTTGAGCAGGATGTGGTCGGGGATGCCGACCTTGCCGATGTCGTGCAGCGGCGCCGACTTGACCACCATGCGGATCATCGGGTCGCTCAGGAAGGCGGCGAAGCGCGGATGGCCGCTGAGGTGGCGGGCGAGCACCTCGACATAGGCCTGGGTGCGCCGGATGTGGTTGCCGGTCTCGGTGTCGCGCGTCTCCGCCAGGCTGGCCAGCGCCCGGATGCTGATGTCCTGGATCAGCTGGTTGTCGCGCATGCGCTTCTCCACCTCCGCCTCCAGGTAGGCGTTCTGGTTCTTCAGCCAGTCGCGCGCCTGCTTGAGTTCGAGCTGGGCGGCGACCCGGGCCAGGACGATGGCGGGCTGGATCGGCTTGGTGATGTAGTCCACCGCGCCCAGCCTGAGGCCGTGTTCCTCGTCGTCCTGGCTGTCCATGGCGGTGACGAAGATGGTCGGAATGTCCCGGGTGGCGGGGTTGTCGCGCAGGAGCTGGATCACCTCGTAGCCGTCCATGCCGGGCATCATGACGTCGAGCAGGATGAGGTCGGGCTTCGGGTCGGTCACCGCGATCTGCAGGGCGCGCTGGCCGGACGGCGCCACCCTGACGCGGTAGGAAGGCTTGAGCAATTGGCCCAGCACGGTCAGGTTTTCCGGCGTGTCGTCGACCACCAGGATGGTTTGTTGCGGTCCGCTCGGGCTGTCTAGGCTGTCCATCGTGATTCCTTCATGGCATTCGAGACCAGTATCGGCAGCGCCGGGGTATTCTTGAGGGGGCGGGCCCCGGCCGGCACGGGGCTGACAAACATCAAGGCGGTTCCGCCGGCTTTGCCGGATCATGCCGATGTCTTTTCACCAGCAGGATCGCGACATGCAGATACCCATCCACACCCCCGTCCACAACCACACCCGCTCGGACGGCATCTATCCCTTCGACGCCCGCGGCATCGCCAAGCGCTTCCGGCACGCCGCCATCTTCGGCGCCCTGGATGCCTTGGAGCCGGGCGAGCGCATGCGTTTCGTCAACGACCACAACCCGCTGCCCCTGCTCCAGCAGATGCAGGCGCGCTACGGCGCCGGCGTCGAGGTGAACTACCTGGAACAGGGCGAGCACGGCGTGGTGATCGATTTCATCAAGACCTGATGCTCGTCTTCCTGGTCGCCGCCACCCTGGTCCTGCTCCTGGCCGGGCTGGCGCTGCCCAGGGTCGCCGTGTTGCCGGCGCCGTTCTGGGCCCACCTGGTCCTGGCTGTCGGCGTCATGAGCCTGATCACGGCGGCGATGCAGCATTTCGTGCCGGTGCTGACCCGGAGCCGGGGCGTCGGCACCTGGCTGGGGCGGCTGCCCTGGTTGATGGCCCTGGCCGGACTGGCGGTCCTGCCGGTGTTCGCCGGCCGGCTCGATTACGCCTACGTTTCCCTGGCCGCCGGCCTCGGCCTGGTCGGGGCCGCCACCATGCTGGTCTGGATGCGCGGCAAAGGCCGGGCGGCGGTCGGGCCGGCCCATCCCGGCCTGCACTGGTATGTCGCCGCCATGGCCTGTCTGGCCCTGGGCCTGGCGGCGGCCATGCTGATCCCCTGGCGGCCGGAATGGCACCTGGCCCTGCGCGCCTTCCATATCCACATCAACCTGTACGGCTTCGTCGGCCTGACCGCGGTCGGCACCTTGCAGGTCCTGATGCCGACCCTGGGCAACCGGCCCGACCCCGAGGTCGGCCTGCGCCTGCGCCTGGACCTGAAATGGGCGCTTGCAGGGGCCGTGCTCCTGGCCTCGGGCAAGGCGCTCGAACTCGCTGTCCCGATCTGGCTCGGCCTGGCCGCCTGGGCCTGGCCGCTGGTCCGTCTGGCCCTGGCCTGGGGCCGGCTGTACGGCCGCGATATCGTGCGCATCAATGGCGGCGAGCCGGTCCTGGCGGCTGCCCTGTTCGGCTTCGTTTGTGCCCTGATGGGCGCCTGGCAGGGCCTGGACCAGCCGCTGGCGGTGTTCCTGCCCGGCTTCCTGTTCCCGTTGGTTTCCGGTGCCGCCGCGCAACTCGGCCCGGTCTGGTTGCGTCCCGGCGTCGCCACGCCCTGGCATGCCGCGTCGCGCGCCGGGCTGAATCGCCATGGTGGCATCCGGGCCCTGCTGTTCCTGGCCGCTGCCATCCTGCCGGTGCTCGGCTACAAGTGTGCCGGCATGCCCGGCCTGACCGCCCTGGTCTGGTTCATGATCCTCTTCGTGGTCTGGCTCTGGCGCGACTGACCCGGCCGCCGATGTTGGCGAATTCGCCAGCAATAATTCCATGTAGCTCCTAAGCTGATTAGCAACTGGCGGAGCGGCCTGGCCTTGAATTAGGCTAGCGCCTTCGGCCACGAATCGGGTAAGGCCATCCTGGAAAGGTGTGAGATGTCAGTCGAGAAGGCGCTGGAGTCGGGTCCTGAGTCATCGCGGAGCGGCCAGGCAGGCGCGGGCGCGGGGCAGGATCCCTTGCTGGAATGCCTTTCCCTGCTGGCGCGTTTCCATGGCATGCCGCATGCACGCGACAGCCTGGTGGCCGGTCTCCCGCTGGTACGTGGCCGCCTGACGCCGTCCCTGTTCGGGCGCGCGGCGCGCCATGCCGGCCTGAGCAGTCGTCTGCTCAAGCGTTCCCTGGACGATATCGACGCGGCCTATCTGCCGGTCGTCCTGGTCCTGCGCGACCAGGATGCCTGTCTGCTGGTGGGCTGGGAGGACGACGGCCAGGCGCG
>JAAXVP010000505.1 GCA_013335435.1 Thiobacillus sp.
TCTTCGAAGACAGCGACCACGCCGCCTCCCTGTTCAACCAGGAAAGGGCCGGCCACGTCTATTCGCGCATCTCGAACCCAACGAACGCGGTGCTCGAGGAGCGTATCGCCGCCCTCGACGGCGGAGTCGGCGCCATTGCCTGCGCCAGCGGCCAGGCAGCCCTGATGCTGGCCATCACCACGCTGATGGGCACGGGTGGTCATATCGTTGCATCGCGCTCGCTGTATGGCGGCTCGCACAATCTTCTCGGCTACACCCTGCCGCGCTTCGGCATCGAGACCACCTTCGTCTCACCGCGTGACCACAACGCCTGGCGCGCCGCCATCCGCCCCGAAACTCGCCTGCTCTTCGGCGAAGCCATCGGCAACCCGGGGCTCGAAGTGCTCGACATCCCCGCCATTGCCAACATCGCCCACGAAGCCCGCGTGCCGCTGCTGGTGGACGCCACCCTTGCCACGCCCATCCTGCAATGCCCCCTCGACCTGGGCGCCGACCTGGTCATGCATTCCGCCACCAAGTTCCTCGGCGGCCACGGCGTTGCCATCGGCGGTCTGCTGGTGGACGGCGGCAGCTTCAACTGGGAAGCCTCGGGCGGCCACTTTCCGACCCTCACCGAACCCTACGACGGTTTTCACGGCATGGACTTTGCCGAGGAATCGCCCATCGCCGCCTTCCTGCTGCGCGCCCGCCGTGAAGGCCTGCGCGACTTTGGCGCCTGCCTGTCACCCATGAACGCCTTCCAGATCCTGCAGGGCATGGAAACCCTCGGCCTGCGCATGGAACGCCACGTAGCCAACGCCCGCGCGCTGGTTGAACACCTGGTCAAACACCCACTGGTCGAATCGGTGGTCTGGCCGGAACTCGACAGCCACCCCGACAAGGCCCTGGCTGCCCGCCTGCTGCCCAGGGGCTGCGGCGGCGTCTTCAGCTTCAGCCTCAAGGGCGGACGCCCGGCCGGCACTGCCTTCATCGAAGGCCTGCGCCTGTTCTCGCACCTGGCCAACGTGGGCGACGCCAAGTCGCTGGCGATTCACCCGGCCAGCACCACCCACTTCCGCATGTCCCGGGAAGCCCTGCTCGCCGCCGGCATCACCGAAGGCACGATCCGCCTGTCGGCCGGCCTCGAAACCGCCACCGACCTGATCGAAGACCTGGACCGCGGCCTCTACGCCGCCCAGAAAGCCACCGCCTGAGCCGCCCGCAATGAAACTGAACCTGTCCGGTCACCTCTCCGACCACACCACCTTCTGCTACACCGGCGGACGCCGCCTTGAAAAGGATCGCCCCACCGTGGTCTTCATCCACGGCGCCGGTCACGACCACAGCGTGTGGATCCTGCAAACCCGCTACTTCGCCACACATGGCTGGAACGTCGTGGTGCCCGACCTCCCTGGCCACGGTCGTTCCGACGGCCCGGTACTGGACAGCATCGAAGCCCTGGCCCACTGGACAGTCAGCCTGGTGACCAAGCTCGGCACCGGCAAGGTCGCCCTCGTCGGTCACAGCATGGGCTCGCTGATCGCCCTGCAGGCGGCCGCCAATGCCCCGGATTTGATCAGCCACCTCGTGCTGATCGGCTCCGTCGCACCCATGTCGGTGGCTGCACCGCTCCTCGACGCCACCCTGAGCAACCGGGACAAGGCCCACGCGATGATCAATCAGTGGTCTTACGCACCGAGAT